>NZ_NGLE02000001.1:2860000-3160000 GCF_002140715.2 Enterococcus sp. 4G2_DIV0659
TAGATTTATCAGTAAGGTTATTTTTCTTTAGATAATCAAGTGTTTCTATTCGATAAGGGCATTGAGTATCTCTACTTACAACAATTGTGTTGTTCAAAAAATCAGTAGTGTTCTTTTTTGCTTTTGTCCAAGAAATGGTTTCTTTCATTGTTTGAATTGTTTTCAATTCAGGAGTAGCAATGAACTTATTTACGATCATAAAATCAATCGTACAATCCAATAACTGCTGAGTCAGTTCCTTAGAAGAGCTTGTAAAAATTGAAATGTTATCTTCAAAATAATAATTCTGTAAATAATTTTTAGAAATTGTTTGGGTTGCGCCAATTCTGACTTCATTTTGCCGGAGAGAAAAATTCTTTTCTATATCTGCAACAGTGGATAAAATTTTCTCAGCGTAAGGTAAAAAACGTTCTCCATCAGTAGTTAAAGTCATCCCTTTATTTGTTCTATAAAAAAGTTTTTTGCCAAGTTCTATTTCTAATTTTGCAATTCTTTTACTGATATTTGATTGTACGTAGCCCAATTTATTAGCGGCTTTTATTGTTGAGTTAAAACGGGCTATTTCATAGAATATTTTAATATCGTCAATCTGCATGGCGCTACTATCCTTTCTGATTATTCCAATATGGAATAGTGAATATGATTTATAGCCATTATACAGCGTGAAAAGTTGTTTGTATAATAAATCTATAGTAGAAAGGACGTGTTTGGAATGAATGCTATGCAGTATAAGATTACGTTACCAAATGATTATGATATGAACATTATCAAGAAGCGTGTTTATGAAAATGGAAGCAAAACGGATGGGTTTTCTGGTTTGTTATTTAAAGCATATTTAATAGTAAATGAATCTACTAAAAAGGAATATTCTCCACTGTATATGTGGAACGATCATCAAGGCATGAATACGTTTATTTTTGATGGATTTTACGATAATATTTTAGGTTCTTTTGGTTGGCAGCATATTAATATTGCTGTGCCAGTGCATGTAATTTTATCAGATAGGATTTCAGAATCTAACTATGTACTTGAAATTGAGAATACGATTCAAGAAAAAACGAAAATGTCCAAACCTACATTTTCACTTACAGATGAAGGGAGTTTAGGAAAAGTTCTTGTTTATAATCCGGATAAATGGAAATCGGTTGAATTTTATTTTTTTACTCATAGACCAGACGAATTTGAAAATATCGGGACAATTTATGAACTTCTTCATTTATCAATGTAGAGAACGATTGTTAATTTAAATTGGACATAAAGATAGATGAAGCAAGGGCAAAGCTGCTCCGATACTTCATCTATTCTTTTTGCTTGATGAAATAAAAGACAAAACTTTTATCAATGTCACTTCTTCAAAAATACATCTTCAACCGAATAAACTCCTCAAAAAATCATGAAACAAACGCCCACAAACATAATCCTCCTTATTTTTCCCTTACAATGACAGCTTTATATAAGAGAAATCGTTCATTTTAAAAGCTTAATTAGTATGATATACTTATCATTGTAGAGAAGTTATGTCAGCGGTGACTTCCGATAATCTATTAAATACGTCAAATTTAAAAATACATTTGGAAGAAGGCATAACATGAAAAAGAAAATTTATCTACTCAGTTTTTCACTACTTTTACTAGCTGGTTTTACAACATTTATTGTTTATAATAAAACGAAAGCGCAAACACAACATAGTGAGGAAGCACAAGTCAAAAAACAAACGCTAGACAAAGAATCAATTGAACAATCCAAGAAAAAATTAAGTGCAAAAGAAGTAGAAGCATTTTCGATTGACCTTAAAAATGCTGATGCAGAAACGATATACAAAACATTTAACGAATCAAATGCAGATTCGATTATTGGTCGTTTTGAAATGTATCATGATGATTCGGAACGAATTTTAGTTTCTCCAGACGGGACGATATTATCTGGACAAGTAATTATAGATGAATATGGCACGGAAGTTGATTCGAATACGGATAAAAATAGTATATCAATTAAAGAGCTCAAAGACTTAGTTCTATTACACAAACAAAAGATTGATGAATTAGCGACTCAAAATGACTCAGTTGAATAGCACTGAAAAATAGAGAATTACGTAATGTTAGTTCACTGAAAAAGGAAAATAATGAAGAAAATCAGACCACAAAATCCAGTCTATCTTATACTTTGCGTAGTCATTCCATGGCGATTTATCAATACATACTATGTTCTAAGCGACGATAATTTCACGATAAGTCGCTATTATGCCAGAAAGAATTCAACGAGTTTTGATAGAAAAGTCGATACCTTAGACCTGAAAAAATTAGTGAAATTTGGTTTACCAAAAGATTTGGGTACAGCACTCCAAGAACCTACATGTCACGGAGCAAAAGGGACGTATATTTCTCAAGAAATTCAGTTTCTTTTTGAAGATGGAACAATTATTAGTTGGAATGTTCGTCCATATACAAAAAAACAACTAAGACAGTTAGTCGCATTAATCTATTTGAGATGCCAGGTTACGGCATGCGAGAGGTTACAAAAAGTATTGAGAATCAAAAATACGTTCAAATAAATTTAATTTTATGTTCGCTATACACTATTCGAATTTTAATTTAAAATTAATCTTGTAAGGGTGGTGAACATATGAAGCATTATAAAGGTGCATGTTTTTGTGGGGCTGTTCAATTTGAACTGGACTTAAAAAATTTCGATTTAACGATTTGTCATTGTTCCATGTGTAGGAAATTAAATGGTTCTACTGGTTTTGCCAGTTTAGAAGCAGGAGAAAGTGTTCATTTAATTGATAAAGATGGCTTATCCGTTTTACATTCTTCTACGGTAGGAGAACGTGCTTTTTGCAATCAATGCGGGACGAGTTTATTCTATCGATTTAAACCTACAAATGAATACTTTGTACCACCAGCAATCATTTCTGATTTGCCGGAAGAAAAAGTCAATTTTGTCGAAGAGATCTTCTATGATAATAAACCCTGTTATTATCAATTTTCAAATGAGACTATAAAGAAAAATGAAGCAGATTTTAAATAAAAGACAGTTGAAAATAGGTTCCCTTAGAACAAAAAGAGTTTAGGAGATAAAGCCTGAACTCTTTTCAATATAGTTGAACAAATTTAAATAAGAGGGGGACACATCAATGATAAAACAAAGCTTAAGAAAACCATTGCTTATTTGTTTGCTGTACATTCTGATTCCTTTGATACTAGGATCAATAGCAGGTATCTGGATTAAATTATCAATTTTTGTCCTCACTGCGATTATCTACGGGATTATGCTTGTTTTCATGATTCCGTCAGATGTTTTTTTCAGCAGTACATTAGATTACAATATTAAATCGGTCAATCCAAGTTATAAACACGAGACACCAGACTATATTGGAGGAACGAAGCAACAATTAATAAATTTTGCTGTTGTTGCATTAGGGTTAGTCGTTTGTTTATTGCTTATTTTGTTAAATTAATTTTATCATGAAGAATAAGTTAGTTTGATATTTTAAAAAATAGTTAGTAGTAGGAAGAAAAAAGGAAAGCACTTGAGAAATAAATGTATTGGTTTAGTAAACGAGGTTTTAGCAAATTCTAGCAAGACAATCTGTTAATTATTAATAGATGTCTTCCTTTGATAAATCTGTAAGGTTTAATAAGAAGAGCAGTAAATGAAACTCTATTAGAAGTTTGACAGTTGAGCTAGTTTTAATATAGTTTCACATGAAAGTAGGTAAAGATATAATTGCACTTTCAGAGCTAACTAGGATTCAAAAAGGTGTGATAAGCAATCAGAGTTAGCTATCGAAGGGGTTAGTCAGGGTGATTGATTAAACAGCCAAATCAAGTTATATATTCTACAAAAAAATCCATCCAAGCAAAATAAACAAAAAATCTTTCACCAACCTGTATAATAAAGTCAGCGATTTGTAAGGGGGAGGATTATGAAAGACGGTTTATATTACGCAACACAGTTTCAAGCGAAAAAGTTAAGTGTAACAGAATGGATCGATGAGCGAGCGCAACAAGTGAAAAAGCTAAATCCCGAATTAAATGCATTTGTCGACTGGGACGCTGAAGCAGCTAAAAGACAATACAAATCTAAAGGAGCAGAGAGTGGTCCTTTCTTTGGTTTACCAATCCCTTTAAAAATGTTAGGACAAGACAAAGCAGGAATGAAATCAACATCTGGTTCTCGTTTGTTCACAGAAAATCGTGCCACTTCTACAGATAATTTTGTAAAAGGTTTAGAGGGATTAGGCTTGATTCCATTAGGGAAAACTAATGCACCTGAGTTTGGTTTTAAAAATATTTCTGACCCAACGATTTATGGTCCAGCTAGAAATCCATGGAATCTTGAGTATTCACCAGGAGGATCTAGTGGTGGTGCAGCAGCGGCGGTTGCTAGTGGGTTGTTTCCAATCGCTGGGGCAAGTGATGGTGGTGGTTCGATTCGGATTCCCGCATCTTTTAGCGGCTTGATTGGTTTAAAACCGACACGAGGGACTATGCCAGTCGGACCGGATGGCTGGCGTGGCTGGCAAGGAGCTTCGATTGATTTTGCATTGACTGTTTCGATGAGAGATACAGAAACATTGTTTTATCACTTACGTGGAGTAGAAAAAGCAGCACCGTATCAAGCACCACGAGCTGAGTGGTCCCATCAATATGCTGCAGAGAAAACAGTCTTAAAGGTTGCTTTTTTAACAGAATCTCCAGTAGGCACACCTGTTTCAACAGAGGCGATAAAAGCAACCCGCAATGCTGCGAAGTTTTTGGAACAACAAGGTCATGAAGTAACTGAAATTCAATATCCAGTGAATGGTCGTCAATTGATCGACAGTTATTATTTGATGAATGGAGCAGAAACGGCTGCAATGTTTGAAGGAATTCAACAAGCCATTCAGCGACCTGTTACTAAAAAAGATATGGAATTAATGACTTGGGGGATATACCAATACGGCTTACAAATACCTGCAAGTCAGTATACACAATCACTTCAACTGTGGGATCAAGCGGCGTATAAAATGGAGCAATTATTTGAAGAATATGATGTATTATTAACGCCCACTACAGCAGATATTGCCCCTAAAATAGATGCAGAGTTACAAAGTGATCAGATTCGTAAAGACTTAGCGCAAGCGGAATCACTATCTGTTAGACAATTAAAAGACTTGATCTATGATATGTTTGAAAAAAGTTTGACGATCACCCCCTTTACTCAACTTGCGAATTTAACAGGACAGCCAGCAATTAGTTTACCAACACATATTGCTGAATCTGGATTACCGCTAGGCATTCAATTTATGGCATCAAAAGGCAGAGAAGATATTCTCTTTCAAGTTGGAAAATTATTTGAGCAAGAACAAAAATTCTTATTACCAAACGATTATCGTGAATCATAGGAGGTTCAAATGAAGAAAGTATTTGCTAGTTTAAGTATTGTTGTATTGATTTTAGTGTTAGTGGCGTGTGGTGGAACAAAAGACAAGTCAGCAGGAAATGACGAAAGTTGGAAAAAAGTGGAAGAAGCAAAGAAATTAACTGTTGCCACTTCAGGAACACTATTTCCTTCTTCTTATTATAATGATAAAAATGAGTTAACTGGTTATGATGTAGACGTCATCAAAGAAGTAGCGAAACGTTTAGATCTTGATGTTGAATTTAAAGAATACAACGTAGATGGTCAAATTACTTCTGTGAGCAAAGGCGAGTCAGATCTTGCGGCGAATGACTTTAGTTTAACTGGTGAGAGAAAGAAAAATTTCATCCTATCTTCACCAATCAAATATTCTTTTGATAGTATGATCGTCCGAAAAAGTGATGATTCTGGGATTGCTTCTCTTGAAGATTTAAAAGGGAAGAAAGCTGCAGGAGAACCCAATACAAATTATATGAAAATCGCTGAAAAATATGGCGCAAAATTGGTGACTTATGATAATGCGACGAACGATCAATACTTGACAGATGTAGCGAATGGCCGGACAGATGTTATTTTGAACGATTATTATTTACAAAAAATGTCTGTAGGTGCATTGCCGGATATTCCAGTAAAAATTTTAGAAGGTGTCTATTTTAATGCGAATTTCACAGGATTTTTAATGAAAAAAGGAAACACTGAACTAAGCAAAAAAATCGATGACACGTTAAAAGAGATGGGAGAGGATGGAACGCTGAAGAAAATTTCTGAAAAGTATTTCCAAACAGATGTCTCTGTTGAGCCAAAAGAAAAGGTAACAGAAAGTGTTTCAGTAGAATAGATGTATATACCAAAAATTGATTTTCAGTTGATGATCGACTCTATTCCCTTTCTTCTAACTGGCTTGCCTTATACATTAGGGATCAGTTTTGTCACGTTTTTGATGGGGAATGTACTAGGGATTCTTTTGACCGTTTTAGGGATGTTGCCTTCAAAAATAATTAAAGGATTTGTTCGATTTTATATCTCTTTTTTACGAGGCGTTCCAGGTTTGGTATTGTTGTTTCTTTTGTATTTTGGTTTGCCCTATCAATTGAGTGCATTGACGGCAGCTTGTATTTGTTTTAGTTTGACGAGTAGTGCTTTTATTGCGGAAATTTATCGAGGCTCAATTGCTGGAGTGGAAGCAGGACAATGGGATGCGGCGTATGCATTAGGCTTACCGTTTAAAAAAGTAATGGGCAAAATTATTTTGCCACAAGCATTTCGGATTTCGATCCCAGCTTTAGGAAATGTGGCAATGGATCTATTAAAAGGCAGTTCATTAGCTGCAATGATCACGATTCCTGATATTTTTCAAAAAGCCAAAATTGTTGGGGGAAGAACCTTTGATTATATGACGATGTATATTTTGGTCGCAGTGATGTATTGGTTGCTTTGTGTAGCAATCGGCTGGGGACAAAGTTGGTTAGAAAAACATTATGTAACGCGTTATGCAGCTAAAACAAAAGCTCGTGTATAAAAAAGTGATCAGCTATTTCTTTTTAGAGATAGCTGATTTTTTTGCTCGAAGATACATGTTTTGGTATATACTTACATTATAATGGGAACGTTTGCTTGATAAGGGTGGGAGAAAAATGATTAAAAAATTCACAACAATTGATACAGAGATAATAGAATTACTTGGACAAGCTACAGCAAGTAGTAACGTTGCTAGTGAGCTGGAAAATTATGTAAAGTCTGCGAATCGTGAACTTTATTTGAGTTACCGTGGTGAGGTATTAGTAGGATGTATTGGTATTGAAATCGTAGAAGAAAAAGGGCTTGAAATCACTCATATCGCAACGGCAAAAACGCATCGATTCAAAAGAGTTGGTAGTGACATGATTGACTACATAAGAAAAGTCTACTCGCCTTCAAAAGTAGTTGCTGAAACAGATAATGACGCTGTAGACTTCTATAAAAGTTATAGATTTGAAATCTTTAGTTTAGGAGAAAAGTATCCTGGCGTGGAACGATTTAATTGTGTATTGTGAACGTTTATAAAGGTTAAGTAAAATTCCAAAGAAATTTAATAGAAAAGGAGCAAGACATGGAGAAGTATGTGATGAAAGTGGAAATTCCAGAAGTAGATGAATATCTGGCTTTGCGAAAAAAAGGAGGATTATCAAAACGAGGAAAAGAAGCAAGTGCAATTGGTTTAAAAAACAGCATCTATTCGCTGACTATTAGGAAAGAACAGAGCGGCGAGTTGATTGGAATGGGACGAATGGTTGGAGATGGAGGAACGGCTTATCAATTTGTTGATATCGTTGTTGATCCAAACGCTCAAGGAAATGGATTGGGGAAACAAATAGTAGAACATTTAACCTCTTACGCTAAAGAATCGATTGATCCATTCGCTTATATTAGCTTGATAGCGACTTGTCCGGCAAATAAATTGTACGAAAAGTATGGTTTTATTGAAACGAGTCCTAAAAGTTTGGGTATGTATTTAAAAAGATAAAGAAAAAGCTTATGAATGGTTTCTCTCCTGGTGAATCATTGATACAATGAATATAGGTTGAATTTAAAAAAAGGAGGTAGAGGGAATTGTTGATTTTGTTATTCGTCTTATCGACAGTCGCTTTTGTTGCAACAGTGATCATGCAAACAATGGTGAAAAAAAATAGAATGGGAGAAACATCATACGGTGTTTTATTAATGATTCAAAGTGCTTGTATAGGAGCAATTTTTGCCATTCTAGCAGTATTAATTTTCAAAGGTAGAACATTGAATTAATGGGCTGGGAGAAGAAGTCTTTCTTTTGATGTTTTCAAGGAGATTATTTGAGAGGTGTGCGTACGCTGCAATTACCTCTCTTTTTTATCTAGTTAAGTGTTTCTATACAAAAAAAGGAGGGGAAACCTATGGATGCAAGTCATAAGTCAAAAAAGCATCAACCTAATATAGTAAAGCAAACAGAAGCTATATCCATAAAAAAAGCGAATGGAACCGAGGTTGACTACTATTTATTTGATGCGTTTGAAATTCACACGAATGTTATTCCTGCTGGGTGTGTGCAAGATTGGCATGTGCATAAAAAGATTGAGGAAATTATTGTTATAAACAAAGGTTGTATTCTTTTAGAATGGTTAGAAACGGATATTATAAAAGAAGAAGTCCGTAGTGGTGAAATAATACGTATGAATAGCAGTATTCATCGTATATCCAATAAAGGGGAATCAGAAGCTATCTGTACAATTTTCAGATTTGTGTCGCCTATAGAAGATCAATCCGAAGTTATTAAAAACGACAAAAAAAGCTACTCTTCTGAAGAAATCAAACAGAAAATACTAGCTAATAAAACGATTTTATAAGTGTTATCAAAGGAGAAAATATGAAAAATAAAAAACAAAAATCTTTTTACATCAATTTTATCTGGATTGGCATTTTGCCATGCATTATGGGATTATTTTTACTGGTTCCAGCTCTTATTATACAAGTCATGCCTATTACAGAGACAAATTTTCAGTTCTCTATAAATGGTGTTGCTCAACCTTATACACAAGAAAATGTCCAACACATGCGTCATATTTTCTTACTTGTGTTTGGAATCATTGGTATGGTGCCAATTCTTATCGGAGCTACGTTGCTTTTCTGGAATTATAGAAAGAAAAAACAACGCCAACTATTGAAAGAGCAAGGACTTGCTCTTCGCGCAGAAGTCGCTCAATTTACGTCTTCGTCCATTCAGATAAATAATCGCTTTGCGACACGGTTACTATGTTCTTATACAAACAAGCAAGGAGAAACCTATCTTTTTAAGAGCCAGTTTTTGAGAATGGATCCAACACCTTTTTTACAAGATGGGCAAGTTACAGTTTATTGTGATCGGGAAGATAATATAAAGTATTTTGTTGATGTAGATGGTAGTGTAGATAGAGTCTATGAACTATAAATAACAACAATTGCAAAGTTTCCTATTTACGTCTTCTTGAAAGAATGAGATAATAAAGCTGGAAATTTTAATTTTGGAGGAGAAGAAGTTGGGAGATTCATTAGTTCAAAATCAGTGTACATCCTGTGGGGGAGCAATCACTGATCCAAATGTAAAACACTGTCCTCACTGTGGGACAATGCAAGATGTTATTCAGGCATCTATCGATGAGAAGAATAGACAAGTTGAGCTTTGTCCAAATTGTGGTTCACCTGTGACCTTTAACATTGAAAAACAGCAGTTTGCCTGTGATTTTTGTCATTCAACATTTACGACAAAAGCAGAAAAAGAATTTGATAATTTAGCTTTTGAAGCAGATGAGTTAGTACCTTTTCAAGTACCAGAAGGTTTAGCGAAGATGAAATTCTATGAATGGTTGATCAAGGGTAAAAATGTTCCGTTGGATATCTTGGATCGGTCATCTAATATTACACTTGAACAGATATACATTCCATATATGAGTGCATCTATTGAGTATGAAGGTTCATGGGGAGCGGATATTGGTTACAACAGAACTGAAAAATATACTGATTATGAAACAAAAGAAGACAAAAATGGCAATAAATATTCAGAACCTGTTACTAAAACGAGAACAGTGACTGATTGGAATCATGCCAGCGATATTTTTAGCGGATCTGCCTTTACAAGTTACCTAATCAGTAGTGAATTAACGGGTGCGGCTGAAACATTTGTTGAAGCCTTTGATTTTGAAAAGATTTTAGCAAACATCACGGCATTTGATGACCATTACACAGCAGGAACTCGTCAATTACGAATTTCACCTGAAAAGGCTTCTGAAAGTATTCGTTTGGTGAGAGATTTCGCTCGTGAAGCCGCAGAAGAAGAAATGCTTGATATATTACCTGGTGACCGGAATAAAAATGCGAAACTGACAACTTTTAGTTATGAGTTAACGTCGAAATATGTCTATGTTCCATTTTGGAAAATCAGCTATAAGTATGAAGGAATCGATTATTTTGTAGTTGTGACAGCTTCATCGAAAGAAGAAATAACAATGGATGGATCAAGACCTACAAGTGAAGAACATTCTGGTTTTGAGAAGAGTTTGAAGAAAAAAGGTCGCTTTGGCCTATTGGGCGTATTAATATCACTTCCATTATTTTACGTGGATATGGATATTTTACATGGGCTAGGTTTTGTCTTGTTAATTGCTGGTATGGGCGTTTGGCTGTATTTTGCTGTTCAACGATTTAGATTCAATCATTCAAATAAGAAACAACTAAAAAGCAGCTTGGAAGAACATATGGAATATAAGAGTTTGGCGCAAAAATACCAAGTTTAAATATAATATAAAAAGATGTTTGTAATTGTTTTTTTAGTAAGTATTTAATGGTGCGGATCTTAAGTGCACATAAAATCACTGGAGGATTCGCACCACTATTTGCTGGAATTAAACGAAATAAACGTCTTTTTTCTCATTGAAATCTTATTTTTGGTGTTGTTTTTGTGGAAAAGGGGATTTTTTATTTTAAATATACTACTTTTTCACGGTCTCACTCTATTTAGAGTGAGTGGATTGAAATTTTGTTCTTGTTCCACGAATCCGCGAAAGGCGCAAGTCTCACTCTATTTAGAGTGAGTGGATTGAAATTCAGAGCAAGTCAGTTACTTCTTTAGACGGTCAGAGTCTCACTCTATTTAGAGTGAGTGGATTGAAATATATTCTAAAGTTGCAGAACTAAAATCAATAATATGTCTCACTCTATTTAGAGTGAGTGGATTGAAATAACTCGTTTCCCTAAAGAATTATAGTAAGGGTATGTCTCACTCTATTTAGAGTGAGTGGATTGAAATAAAGGAACGCCAGCCGATAAAGCAGTTCCGGAAGGGGTCTCACTCTATTTAGAGTGAGTGGATTGAAATGACTCAGAACCAATCCTCATTAAACTCCTGTACGTCTCACTCTATTTAGAGTGAGAAAACAATTCTTTCATGTCATTTGATTTTGTATCATTAACTTAAAAAATTTATAAAGGAATTGAGTGTTCATACAAAGAAATTAAAAGGTATAATTAAAAAGAAATAACATAGTAATCTCTGCAAAAACAATCATTATAATTTTTGCAGAGTTAAAAAGGAGGATGACTATGATTCGAAGTGATTTAAAGAAAAAAGCGCAAGCTCATCTACATGGACATTATGGGAATTGGAGCGTCTTTGTATTGATTCCTTGTATACTATTATTTATCTACTTCTTTTTTACGTTTGCACTGTTTCAAAGTACTGGACCATTGGAAGATACAGATAGCTATCAGTCTTGGCAAGATGGCTATACACAGAATCCTAAATCAAATAATGACTATCGAAGTGGGTATGATGATGGCTATCTGGAAGGATATGACGAAGGATATGAAGATGGTTATTACGAAGAGGATTCTTACAATTATAAAGACCACAAAAAGTCTAATAAGAAAAGTCTGAATGCTCTTTCTGTCTCTCAAAGTGCATCGATGGGAAATAGAACGCAAACAGTAACGTATGAACAAACAACAACTATTGGAACATCTATTGGCGGTCTGTTCGCTTTTTTACTGTGGGTTACATTATTCGTTGGTATTATTTTGTATAGAGGAATGATTCAATGGGCAGCTATCGACAATGTAGAAAGACGATTGTTTAGCTTTAAATCAGTGTTTATGGATTTTATCAAGAGAAATGGACAACGTACAATTGTAGCTAATCTCTTGGTTTCACTTTATACATTCTTATGGTCATTGTTATTTTTTGTACCTGGAGTTGTTAAGCAACTATCATATGGGATGACAAATTATTTATTGAAAAAAGATCCAGAATTATCTCCTAAAGAAGCGATTGCTTTAAGTCAAGAGCTCATGAAGGGATATAAAATGGAATATTTGATTTTTTCTTATTCATTTATCCTATGGTACTTTGCAACAATATTTAGTTTTGGTTTGACTAGCCTGTATGTGATTCCTTATTATAGCGTGTCAGAGGTACTATTTTTTGAGCAAATCATTTCAGAAAAACATCATTTATTTTCTCAAGAAAAAGCAGCAGGATTTGCTGATTTTTAAGCGAAAAAGAAGCAATCATTGGACTTTCCAGTTGATTGCTTCTTTTATTTTTATGAACCTGTACTAATAAAAGGACTGATTAAACCAGCTAATCCTTCGATATTTCTTGTTTGAATCATAATTGTTCCGCTTCCGTGAAATTCATTAACAACGCCTTCGCCTGTTGTAAAACCAAATAGTCCAGAAGCGACTTTTATATCATAATCTAAGGATTCAGACCAGGCCACAACGTGTTGATTATCAACGACAAATGGTTTAGTGCCATCCAAATGAATCTCTACAATATCTCCATAACTATTGATCAATAGCGACCCTGAACCGGATGTTTCCATTACAAATAATCCACCTGTTCCGCCAAAAATAGCACCACTAAGTTTTTGACGTTTCATACTATAAGAAACAGTCGAGTCACAGGCTAAAAAAGCGCCTGTGTTTAAACGCCAATGCTCACTTCCTACTTGAAGTTCTTTGATTGCTCCTGGTGTAGATGGAGCCAACGCAACTTTTGCCGTATCTGTTAAGCCAGATGCTTTAGTAATAAAAAAACTTTCTCCGCTAGACATCGAACGACCTAAAGCACGGATTGCACCACTTAACCCTGATTTTCCGTTACTATTCATCTTTCCTTCAAGATGGATTTCACCATTATGATAAACCATCGCTCCACTTTCCAGCTGAATACTTTCCTCTTTTCGTAAATCCACTTCTACCAATGGAAAAACGGTATTTTCTGTCATTTTATAATCCATTTAACAAAACCTCCATTTTATTTCTATAACTAGTATACCTTAGTTTAAATGGATTTTATTTAAAATTTTACAATTTTCTAATAATTAGTGTGAGTGAATAGGATTAAAGCTTTTGAGAGAGTTATTTTTTTTATGGATTATGCCGTCTTCTTAGTTTATTCACATATTGTTCATCAAAATGACAAGGCTCTATAAGTTGCTTAATGATAGAATAAAAAGAGAAGCTTCAGTAAGTAGAATTGATAAAAAAGATCTAAGGAGTAAGCGATGGGGAAAATACTGGAAATAAAAGGAGTTACGAAATACTTTGGCAAACAACAAATTTTAGAAGAGTTAGATTTTTCTTTAGATGAACCCAAAATTATTGCGTTGGTGGCACCAAATGGAACAGGAAAAACAACATTATTGAATGTTATTGCTAATATCGACCAAGTAGATGAAGGATCGATAAAGGTGTTTGACATGATGAATACGGATTATCGCATGTTTTATAAGGTGTCTTATTTGCAGGATTCATCTATTTTATATGGACAATTAACTGGTTGGGATCATTTAGACTTTGTTCGTAAGGAACATGGAAAAACAATGAGTGAACTCACAGTACTTATTGAAGAGTTAGGGATTGCTGAGTATATGAAAAAGAAAGTTAAGACTTATTCTTTAGGAATGAAGCAGCATCTCCTTTTGGCCATTGCATTGATTAATCAACCTAAATTGCTTTTAATGGACGAACCGCTGAACGGATTAGACCCAAACAGTATTATCAAAGTAAGAAGGCTTATCCGTTCTCTCGCCAAAAAAGGTGTCTCAATAATTATTTCTTCTCACAATTTAGACGAGATAGAAAAAGTGACAGATGATGTGCTTTTTTTACACGAAGGAAAGTTGTTAAAAAAAGAAGATGTATCAATTGATGGGACAGAGTATACAATTATTTTGGAAGAAATAGAAAAAGCATGCTCATTTTTATCAAGAATTGATGTCCCGTGCACACAGCTTTCAGATTATAAAATACAAGGAATGTTTTCACAGCAACAACTTTCTGTTTTTCGTTCGTTTTGTAAAGAGCAAGAGATAAGGTTATTTGACTGTCAAAGTACAAATGGTTATTTGGAGAATGTTTATTTTAATTTATATATAAAAAATCAGTGGGGACAAGCATGATATTTGAGTGGAAAAAATGGATTAAGAACCCTAAAAATAGTCTGTTACTTTGTTTAGCGATACTTTCCGTTTTTGTAAGTTTAGCAAATCTTTATTATGATAATCAAGGGGAAGAACAACGTGTATTCAATCATTTAAAAGCAATCAATGATGAAATCGATCCTCCTCAAAATTATACTGGTCCCAAGGAAAACTATAAATTATTGCAGCATTTAAATGAAGAAGGAAAAGTTAAGTCAGAAAAGGATAGAAAACTGCAAAAACTATTGATTGATATCATTTATTTATTAGAAGATGAAAATACAGCTCAGAGACAAAAGAAATGGGTTAAAAAAACAGAAATCCAAACCAAAAGGTTAACTTTACAGCAAAAATATCTGGATATGGGTGGAAAAACCTGGCACAATGAATCTCAGATTAAAGAGCAACTTGCAAGAAATCGCTGGCTTTTGAAAGAAAAGATACAGATACAAAATCTGGCTATTGGGCAACAGGGCTTTTATTTTGTCTATTATCTGCTCAGTCATTGGATGAATTACTTTATCCTTGTTATGATTGGTTTATTCTTTTTTGATTTTTTAACTAGTGAATATGAACGCAAAAATTATTTATTTATGGCTGTGCAACCGATTAGTAGCAAGATATTTTTCTGGCGGAAATACGTGATGGCAAATGGACTATTTATTGGCGGGATGTTAAGCGTGTTGTTTGTTGGTTTTATCGCATCAAGCTTATTGAATGGTATGGGGTCATTGATGTATCCGATGGTGATTTCTAACGGAACGACGTTTAAGTTAATCCCTTTGTGGATATATTTGCTTAAAATGCTTATTTTACAGCTCCTATTTATCTCATTTTCAATCGGATTATTACTGTTAGTATCTAAATGGCTGAAAAATTCGCTCGAAGCCTTAGGCGTTTTTTTAGTGTTAATGCTTGTACCGGTGATCCTAGCGAAATTTATTGTTGAAATAGCAGAGATAAGTCGTTGGATGCCATTTTCTTATATGGATACAAATGAAAAAATAGCATCCAGTATTGGTCAATTCCAATCCTCATTTATGATTCAAATCGCTGTTTTAATTACTTGGAATGGCTGTTTAGCCTTGATTTGGTGTTGGAGTTTGAGGAGGAAAATGGTATGAACTTGATTTGTTTTGAGTTGAAAAAAACATGGCAGTCGCGGAAAACTTTTTCATTTATATTGTTGGCTTTTCTTTTGACGACCTTCTTATTCTTTTTTAATGTATATCTGGGACAGCGCGAGGATGAACAAATAAAAGCACAAATAGGCAGCAAGCAATCAGTCATGAATCAGACAGAATTTAATGATACAATCAAAGCATTTTTAGAAGAAACAAATCAAGGGATTTTGGATCAGGAAGAAGATTTCCGAACAGCTACGGATAAGGGCGAATCTTTGGAAGGAAAATTGACATTACCCACATATCCATTTTATCGTCAAGCGTTAAATGAGGCGTTGTTGAAACGAAAGTTACCACCTCAATCAATGCGTTATGGAACAAATAATAGTATTTTCTCGGCCATTTTGTTATCGTATTTAGCAAGTTTTTTCGGTATTTTTTTGTTACTATTGTTATTTGGAGATAGTCTGTCAAAAGAGATTGAAGAAAATAATCTATCCTTTATTTTTTCGCAGCCTACTAGAAGAACTCGGGTGTTTTTTATTAAGTATGGCTTAGCTTTGGTACAGGCCATCCTGGCAGTTTTTGTGTTACTTTTATTTGGTTTTATACTAGCAAGTATACTGTCAGGGAGTAGTGATTTGACGTATCCTGTGGTTGTTTTTACGCAGAGGTCAATGAAGTTTATCTCGGTGATATATTATGTGGGACAAGTATTGGCATTGTTTGTGTTTGTATTAGCCTTTTGTTTTGCTCTTCATTTTTTACTTAGTGTTTTACTGAAGAAAACAAATTTGACTTTGGTTATGACAATGTTCATTTTGCTTGAAGGATATGCGGTAAGTACTTTAAATAATAAGTTTATACAAAAAGTAGCTTCATTGAATCCATTTACTTATCTGAATGTAAGTAAAATTTTTATTGGATATGATTTTCGATCATTTGAGTTGTTTTCGATTGAAAATCAAGAATACTATGCAAATTGGTGTTTACCAAGAACGATGCATAATGGACAAATCAATTCTTTAAATGGCATTATTTCTTTAAGCATAGCTACGATCATTTTATTGGTGCTTGGGTGTTTCTGTTTTAAGAAAAATAGGCAGTACTAAAAAAATTAGTAAGGAGTGGAAGGTCTTGAAAGAGGAAGATTTTTTTAATTATTTAACAGTAGCACTTCGAAATTTAGGTCATAGGAAATCCAGTGTTTTTAACATTCAAGGGGAGCTAAAACGATTGCTTAAAACCTATTCCGCTGAAGAGATAAAAACAAAGCTTGATAAAAAGAACTGACGAGCAAGAGTGAGGGATAAAAAAATCAATCTCTTATTAAAATTTTAATATGGGTATTGGAGAATGCGACTTAAATGCTGACTAGAAGTTAAGGGTAGACAATTTATTCATTTAGGCACTTTCTAATTATCAGGAAGTGTCTTTTTGTCTATCGATAGTAATGAGTGAGCGCCAGAATAAAGTTTAATCTACGATTTTAGGAGTGGGGTAGGTATAGAAGTGTTATTTTTACTTCCACCGTTTATTCCGTTTTCATGTGAATGGAATAACGCTTACAAATTTATGTTCAAGGCACTATTTTTCTTCTTTATTTTTTTAAAATTGAAATGTCTAAAATTTACTTAAAAAAATTGAAAAATAGAGAGAGAGTCCTTGCCATTTGTTAAGAAAGAACGTATATTTAAGTTACTACATTAAATCAGTCTAAAACATCGACTGTCAAAGAGCATGAGCCAGATAGAAATTTTTCTACACTTCATTCGACCACCTTTTTTGGTCAAACACGACTTATTTTTCTATGCTCAATCAATTAAAATCATGCGTTCTTTGTTAAAAATTACTCGAAATATAAAAAAAGAATACTAGTAAAGTTGGAATATAAATGAATAATAATAAAAGGTTAGAAAATCGCCGTTATATTACCGGATTTGATGGGATTCGGACAATAGCAGTTGTGGGCGTGATTCTTTATCACTTGTTCCCAAATATAATGCGAGGGGGCTATTTAGGCGTCCCTATTTTTTTTGCAGTTTCTGGATATTTAATTACTGATTTACTGAGGCAAGAGTGGCTCCAAAATGAAACGGTAGATGTTAAGGGGTTTTATATCCGGCGTATGAAAAGACTTTATCCGGGATTAGTCGCCATGTTGGTCACAGCCTCAGCATACATTGTTTTCTTCCAAAAAGATTTGTTGAATAACTTACGTAGCGTTGTTGCGAGTAGCGTATTTTACTATAATAATTGGTGGCAGATATTTAGAGGTTTTTCCTATTTTGATCGGTTTACCACACAGTCTCCGTTTACACATATATGGTCTTTAGCAGTTGAAGCACAGAATTATTTGATTTGGCCATTGTTATTTATTTTGCTAAAAAGATACGTTAAACATAGCGGGAAGATTTTTGGTTTGATTATGGGAGCGGCTGTTGGTTCGGGTATATTGATGGCGGCTTTATATACACCTGGAGCCGATCCTACAAGAGTGTATTATGGGACAGATACACGGTTGTTTTCAATATTGATGGGAAGTGCTCTGGCATTTGTCTGGCCAAGTTTTCGATTGAAAGAAGAGATACCGATTAAAGCAAAGGCTTTATTAAATGGAGTGGGTATTGTATCGTTAGTCATTTTAGCCATTGCCTTTTTGTTTTTAGCCGATCATCTTGCTTTTGTGTATTATGGAGGCATGTTCCTTGTTAGCATATTCGCGACGCTTTTAGTGGCGGTTACGGCTCATCCAGGAGCAGACATCAATCGTTGGTTGACCAATCCGGTGTTTACTTGGATTGGTAAAAGAAGTTACGGAATCTATTTGTACCAGTTTCCTGTTATGATTTTTTATGAAGCAAAAATTAAAAATTTAAGTGATCATGTATTCTTGCATTCACTGATTGAACTTGCGCTAATTTTTGGAATCAGTGAAGTTTCTTATCGATTTATTGAAAAACCGTTGGGTAAATTTTATTACCAATATACGTGGTTTGCGATTAAGGATTTTTTCCATAAACCTTGGATTACAGTCCCAAAAGTCACAGTATTGATTAGTGCGGTGCTGTCTTGTTGTGCATTATTCGCTTTTGCTATTGCCCCATCTAATCAAGTGACGGCTGAACAACAACAATTGCAAAAAAATATTCAAGAGAACAAAAAGAAAGCTGATCAGCGAAAAAAAGCCGAAAAAGCCAAAAACGAAGGCAAAACAACTGACTCCACAAAAGAGTCAAGTAGCGTAGCTGAAACAAATTTTGATTTGACGGAAGAAGAACGTAAAAAAGCACAAACAATTGAAATCACTGCCTTTGGAGATTCTGTTATTTTGGATGCTGCGGCGGGGTTACAAGAGATTTTTCCTAAGATGATTGTAGATGGTGAAGTTGGTAGACAGCTGTACACAAGTACACCGTTGATTGAAAAATTAGCGAAAGATAAATTGTTAAAAGAGACTGTGTTAGTTGGACTGGGAACAAATGGTTCGTTTACTGATATGCAATTTGATGAATTTATGACAGCAATTGGACCTAAGCGAAAAGTATTCTGGATCAATGTTCGTGTGCCAACACGTAGGTGGCAAAATGAAGTGAACGCTATGCTGGAAACAATGAAAAAGAAATATAAAAATCTAGTTGTGATTGATTGGTACGACTATAGCAATGAACATGAGGATTGGTTCTATGAAGATCGTGTGCACCCAAATGTGCAGGGGCAAGTCAAATATTCAAGTTTTATTGCGAAGCAGATTATGAAATAACAACGTATTAAGATAGTAAACAGTTAGAAATTTAGTTTTGCTATGAAAGAATCACTCCCTTTATTACGACGTAAAGTAATAAAGGGAGTGATTCTTTTGTGTATTAAGATAAAATACCAAAAATTAAGGCCCAGTTTCTATAAGCCACATGATTTTCGCCGTGTATAGTTTATTTGCCAACAGACTTCCTGGTAACATCTCGAGTAAAAATTCTTGCTGTTGAGTGTTATTGTAATTTAGTTCGATACTCCGCTGATTAGAGTCGCTTTGGAATAGTTCAACGGTTTTATTTTCATCTAAAGGAGTGATCGTATGGTTATTTTTTAAAACAATAGTTGAGTTTGTTTTTATTCCAGTTTCTGTTTGAAACGGCTGAGCAAGTTTTGTGGTTAAACGCCAGTTTTCCTGAACAAATCGGTTGTCTTTTATGAGAAAGTTAACACCTACATCGGTTGAGATATATTGTGTTTTTGACTTAATTGTTGGTTCTCCAAAATTAATTTCATTAGGGCGTTTTTCAAACAGTAGTTCACCAGGCTTCAACTCAACGGTGATTGCTTTTTTTAATTGCCCCAGAGTAATAATGACTTCATACAAACCAGGCTCTTTTTTTATATTTTCAGCTTGTAGCTTGATGTCGTCTTTTTTGTTTACCCAAGTGTTTATATCCCAAGCATTTGCATTACTTTTTTCTAAAATAAAGTTTTTTTGTGCTTTGGCTATTTCGGTCAAAAGTTCTGATTTTATTGTTGGATCGAATAAGTCATTGACCATTTGTTTGACGGTATCGATTCTTATTTGAGTGGTACTTAGACGGATAGCCGTATGAGTATTGTCTGTAAAAAGTTCTTCTACCAAATTTTTGGATTCTTGGATACCATGTTCAAAATCAATCAAAGACATACCTGTTTAACAACAACAGGTGTTGGTGTTAGCCGATTGCTTGCAGCATCGATTGAGCTTGTTTTACTTAAAAAGAATAGGCTTATACCAATTAATAAACAACTTAATAAATACCTTTTTTTCATGATTTTCTCCTTTATCAACTAATAGTAAATAGACTTCTTATAATTATGGTTCATTATTTTATTGTTTGAAAATCCGATGTTGAATGTTTATTTAGTCAGATATGTATAAAATAGTTACACAAAGTGTTTATTTCTAAAGAATCAGTAGTGACTGAGATTAAAAATAAGAAGACGCAAAAGGGGGACTGCATGATTACTCTCCGAGTGATCGTGCAGTCCCTTAAAATCCAATAAATAGTTTAGTCAGCAAAGAACATTAATGGTTATTTATTTCGATATATTCGTTCATTATTTAATTTTCTTCAGATTTTAACTGATAAATTTTAGATGGTCGTCCAATCCCTACAGGACGTTCTCCAATTTCTTTAAAATGATGAAGCATTGCTTTTTTAAAATTAGAGTGATCGATCGTTTTGTAATCAGCGCCAGAAAATTTAGCAAACACTTTACGAGCTTCTGTGATAGTGAAATCTTTCCCCAAAACTTGCAGAACTTGAGGATCGTGCTCCATTTTGTTTGTTACACGATTAAAGGCTTTTAAAATGATTTCACTATGGTCAAAAGCTAAAGTGTCTTTTCCAGTCGAATGTCCTGTTTTTAAATCCAAGATAATTTCTACATCACCATTTATTAAAGAAAGAAGATTTTCTTTTCGTTCCATTGTAAACCAGCGAACTTCTTTTGCATCATCTCCTGCGATCAAAGGTTCTTCACCGATAAATGCTAAATAACTAATGGTAACGACCCAGCCTCGAGGGTCACGATCTGGTCTACTGAAACTATGAAGTTGTTCGATATTATCCTTAGAAATGATTACACCCGTTTCTTCTTTTGTCTCACGTAGCACGCTTTCACCTGTGGATTCATTTCTATTGACGAATCCACCAGGTAACGCCCAAGAATTTCTGTAAGGATGTCCTTTTCTTTTTATTAATAGTATTTTTAGTTGATCTTCTTCTTTGTTATAACACATCAAAACAATATCCACAGTCAGAGAAGGTTTTTCGTATTCAGGAAGTTCTTGTTGATGATACCAGTTTAGAAAGTCAGTTTCATCGGCTTGTTGTTCGTAGTATTGCTTTTCTTCTTCCTTTGAACTAAAGTATGTCAAGTTGTTCATCCTCTCTAAATTAGATAAAAGTAATTTTTACTTTATTGTATCATTATCATCAGGAAAAACAACTAAAGACGTGTTTTTATTTTAATAAAAATCGGTGGACACTTAAATCAAGTTTCATCCTTATTTTATATCTGGAATTTTGGTTAACTTTATTTTTATTTAGGTTGACAAAAAGACGTAGAAATAGTATTTTAAATGTATCAATGGTGGGGAGGGAACAAATGAAGACAACAGATATCACGAAAATTGCTCTTATGGTCAGTATCATTATTATTTTAGGTTTTTTTCCACCGATTCCAATTAGTTTATTACCAGTGCCGATTGTCATTCAAAATGCTGGTTTTATGCTTAGCGGGCTACTTCTTGGAAAGAAAAATGGAACAATTGCTACACTACTTTTTCTAGTTCTAGTTGGGATAGGATTTCCGATTTTGGCTGGTGGAAGAGGAGGTTTGGTTGTTTTTTTCGGTATTACTGCGGGGTATCTTTTGGCGTATCCTTTTGCAACATTCTTTATTGGCTGGATGACTCAAAAGTTCAATCCGAATAATCAAAATGTTGCTTATGCATTTGGAATTACTGTTCTTTTCGGTGCGCTGTTTATTGACTTTTTTGGAGCCCTTGGTATCAGTCTTTTATCAGATGTGTCACTATCAAAAAGTTTGCTGGGCACTCTAGCTTTTATTCCTGGAGATATTATTAAAGCACTTTTGACAGCTATTATAGCAAAAAGAATCTCAAAAGCACTTTCAAAAAGGGGCGACTAGTGTGGTAAAAATAGTTGGTTCAATGGTAGATAATGAAGGTAGATGTATTCATTATGATTCTCAAGTTGATGTGGTTGCTAACAAATGTTCCTTTTGCAAAAAGTATTATGCTTGTTTCCGTTGTCATGATGAACACGAAAACCATTCGTTTTTATCCTGGCCAATTTCAAAAAATCCAGATGAGAAAATAGTTGTTTGTGGAAGTTGCCATTATGAGATGACTTATAGCGAATATAGTACGAATAGATGCTTAAATTGTGGTCATTTATTTAACAAAAATTGCTCAATACACCAGCGTATATACTTTGAAATAAATGATTAATTACATTACTGTACTTGATAGTTTTATATTTTTACAAACTGAAAGATATAACTTGAATCTCTAGTTGGAGACGAAGTTATATCTTTTTTAATTATCTTAAAATAACAACTATTCTTTTAAAAATTACTATGAAATAAGTAAAAAATGCGATGAAAATGCATAGACGACAAAAAATAAATGCATTAAGATAAAAAAAGGTTAAATAACATCGTGGTATGTATTTACAAAAGGAAATGTTTTTCCTCCTTTTGGAATTCAATATAGAAGTAACCCGTTGTTAAGGAAAAGAGAAAACAGGAATAGGAGTTTTGCAATGAAAAAAGGAATGATCAGAAGCAAGCAATTTTTTTTAATTAGTTTCCTCTTTGTTGTGGGAATATTTTTTACTAGTATATCTAGTTCACAAATCAAAGCAAAAAAAGATGAGACAAAAGGAGTATCTAATAGAAATCTATCGTCTTATGTGACGGAAGAAGAATGGATGCCGATTACGAAATATGAGTTTTCTAAAGTTCGTGTAGGTCTGGATCAATTTTTGGCATTTAATTTTGGGGGAAGTAAAGACGTTGAACTAGGGAATCTTCCCTATACTACAGAACAGTTAAATGAGGACAATTTAACTCCTATACTGACACCAACTTTTTACTATTTAGATGGAGAAAAATATATTTCTACTATTTTTGATGTTGGAGTTCCGGGAGATTTTGATGATGGTAGACCTGGGTCAAGTAGTGGATTAATTATAATGGATAATGAATTTACCCATGAATTTGGAAATCTTTATGGTAATTATGATCCGTCAATTGTTTTCAAGAATTTTAAACAATATAAGAAAAATGGAAGTAATGGCAGTCTATCTTTAAAAAATGTTTTTGAATTGGAATCGTCCAATGATCCATCCTATCATTTGAAAATAACGCAAACGATGGAATACGTTAGTGATGACGGCCGGGTACTGGTTACGTATGAATATCAAAACTTATCTACAGAAACGATAACAGATTATGCATTTGGTTCTTTGTTAGATACAAAATTAGGTGAAGACGATGATGTTAATATCTACTATATCGGGAAAAAACGTGGTTTATATATTGAAAATGAAGGGTATAGACTAGATTTTCGTTTTGATATGCCAAATGGCGCAGCAAACTGGCAAGGAACAGATTATGCTGGTGGTGGAGCTTTTGCGAACAATTTTATTAGTGTTGACGATACTGGTCAAGAACAATTGGGCGAAGATCAAGCAGCTGAAGGCATGGTTGCTGAGGTGCAAGGTGACTCAGCAATCATTTTCAAAACCAAACCAGTTACGTTAAAAACAGGAGAATCAACGAAATTAGCCTACGGTGTTTCGGTATCAGCAATGGATCTGGCACCAAAAATAACAAGTAAAAATGAAAATGGCACGTATTTTGGCGGCAATGTCACCGTGGAAGGTACGTGGCAAGATATAGATAGTAATTCGGCTGATTTATACGCCAAAATAAATGGCAAAACACCAATTAAACTTAATAAAGATAAACTAATGAATGACCCTAAAAATACCGTACACGATTGGGCATTTGAAATACCAGAAGCAGAATTATCTCAAACAGAGGACAATCAAATTACGATTTATCTTTTTGATAGTGATAATAATCGCTCCAACGAAGAAGTATTCACACTGAAAGACAATCGCAAACCTATATTGACATTAGTTGAAACAACAGGAACAATTGATGGTGTTAGTGATTTTGAAGGAACACTAAAATGGAGTGATGAGGACACAGATGAATTAGCCATCTATTACTCTATCGATGGTGGTGCTAAACAATTATTAAGTAAGGTAATGAATACCGATAAAGGAGTCGAACAAACTTTAGCATATAAAATCCCAAGTTTAGTATTAGCTGGGACAAAGCCAATGTATAAAGTAGAATTTTGGATAGAAGATAATAACAAAACTTCTGATAGTAAAGAATTGACTCTAATCAAAAATAATCAACCAAGTATACAAGCAGATTTTTCTGTTGAAAAGACTGAAATCTTTGAAACAGAATCGAATTCATATCAAGCTACAATCATCAATAATGCACAAGAACCTTCTGAATGGACGGATGTTGTATACGAGACTGATGCTTTTCCAAAAAATGTTATTGTCGATAAGACTACAGTGAAGGTAAATGGTGCACTTGTTCCAGAAGCACAAATCAGCTTTGAAACGGATAGAAAACTAAAAGTAGCTCTTGGAAAAATAACACCAAAAACGGTTACTAAAATCACATACGACGTACATTCTTTAGTTGCGGAACCACCTATAACAGAGGCAATAATCGTAAATCAAACGTACAAAGTAAGTGGAAAAACGCATAGTGAAACGGTGGTTGAAAAAACATCTATGGTTCAAACATTTACAATTAAGCCGCAAGAACCTAAAATCAATGTTCTGTATTTAGAAGATGGCAATGAAGCACATGAATTAGCAACAGAACCAATAAAAGAAGGTAAAATGGGAGAAACAATCGCTTTAAGTCCAAAAATAATTGATGGGTATAGGGTATCCAGAATTACGGTGGATGGTATGGAGCAGCTTCCTTTACCCGAAACAATAACTGTAGAATTTGGAAAAGATAAAGAGGTAATTTTCTACTATGAAGGAAAGTTAGAATTTAAATCAGCTCCGACTCTATTAGATTTTGGTACTCAAACGGGGAATGTTCACGGAATGACAGTGGATAGTCCAGAAGTGGTTGGTTCACCTTTAGTGATTTCAGATACACGAGCTACGAAGCAAAGATGGTCGCTTAAAGCCAAAATCACTGAACCGCTGACTAGTCTTGAAAATGACCAAGTAATTTTGACAGATGTAATTAAGTATAAAAATTCAACAGAAGATATTCTGCTAACAGATGCAGATAGTGTTATATTTAGTCATGAGAATAAAGTTTCAGGAGCTTATGATATTACCGCCAACCATTGGAATAAAGGCGAAGGATTCTTAATGGAGTTTCCACCTGGCTCAATCAAAGCTTTAGGAAAGTATCATGCTGTAATGACAATTACGTTGGAAAATGCCAAGTAAATAGCAAAACAAAAAAGTTTCCCGCTGATTTTTTAAAATTAGTGGGAAACTTTTTATTTTTACAATTATTTATTGTGTCAATTCCAATAATTTGTTTTTTAAATCTTCTTCCATGTGACCGAGTTCGATCTCGGCTGCACGGCGTTTTTCTTTTCCTTCTTGTTGGATACGTAGTGTTTCTTGGATCGTTTCGACTAAGTCATTTTGCGTTTTTTGTAATGTTTCTATATCCACAATGCCACGTTCATTTTCTTTAGCAGTTTCAATTGCAGAAATTTTAAGCATTTCAGAATTTTTCTTCAACAAATCATTTGTTGTTTCAGATACTTGGCGTTGTGCAGTAACAGCATCTTTTTGACGTAAAAGGGTTAAAGCAATCACTACTTGGTTTTTCCAAAGTGGAATTGCAGTGTTGATAGATGCTTGGATTTTCTCAGCTAGCGCTTGGTTTGTATTTTGGATCAAACGAATTTGTGGTGCTTGCTGAATCGTAATTTGACGTGCTAAACGTAAATCATGAGTGCGTTTGTCTAAACGATCTAAAAACTGCGTGTAATCGTTAGCGATTTGGACATCCATTTGATCGCCAGTTTCTTCTGCTTTTTGCATTGCTTCAGGGATGATTTTTGTTTGAAGCTCTTCAATCTTTAATTCGCCAGCAGCAATATAGATATTTAAGGCATCAAAATAGTCTTTATTCTTATTATAAAGCTGTTCAAGCATCAAATTGTCTTTTAGAAGTCCATTTTTTTCTTTGTCTAATTTTACAGCAATTTTATCGATTTGTGCACCAATTTTTTGGTATTTAGCTGTGATTTCAAAGATAGACTGTTTCACTTTTCCAAACATTTTTTGGAAAATATTTCCTTCACCAGCACGTAATTCATCTGGGTTCGCTTCATTTAGTCTGTACATCAGATCGGTTAAAGAATCACCTACAGGTCCAATATCTTGAGACTGAACGTGATTTAGCATAGACTGAGAAAATTCTCCCAATTTTGTTTGAGCAGCAGCTCCATAAGTGATCACTGCTTGAGAATCTTGCGCATCAATTTTAGAAGCCAATTCTCTTGCTTGAGCTTGACGCTCTTCCGGTAATTTATCTACTAATCTAGTAGCAACTTGTTGATCTTGTAAAGCAGAAATTTCACTTTGTTGTGTTGCTGTCAGAGAATCAACAGGAGTTGAAAACGGGTTATTCAGCAAATCATCTAAAGTATCGCTGACAGGTGTCACATCTTTTGGCTTATCTTCCATAATATTTCCTCCTAATTTTAAAAGCGAAGTAGGCTCGAACTGCCAAGACAGGAAAATAGGAAAAAATGAATGGGGAGTTCTTAGCCCCATTCGATTTTTTATCTTTTTCCCGAGAGGCAAGCCTACGTAGCTAGGGTCAATCAGTAACAACATTCCAATGCATATTTTTCAACATGAATAGTTAAAGAATCATTAAAAGTTATTCTCATTTTCATTATCTCTTTTTAAACTGTTTTTGGCAACAGAAATTTCAATATCTAAGTCTTCTAAATCGTCAGAAACAAATTGCTCATAATCTTTTTTTATCAATTTAGAGACTTGGTCAATGATTTGGGCACTTTCTTCGAGTTTTTCATAGGTTTGTTTATTTTTTATTTCATGATCATCAATCTCTAAATACTTAGTCGTCAAATCTACCAAATTCGGCAAATGAGTATACAAAAAGTGATTTGCTAAATGCAATTTTTTAGGTTCTTTAACGAGTTCTTTAAAGAGCGCTTTAGATATTCGTAATGTATCGTTCCGCAAATCAATCGCGCGCAGCTTGGTAGAAGCGTTCATATTTTCTTGCAATTGAACAATTTGTTTTTTAGTACTATTCATCGTGTCTCGGAAAAAGTCTATTTCCTGATCTGTCATACCCAGCTGTGCATAATGTTCCTCTTTAGTTTTTGTCAGAGTAGGTAATTGATCTTCTTTTTTTCCAATTTGTTTCTTTTTTCCAGTGAAAATTAATACCAAAAGAATCAAAAGAGCCACGACAATTGCTGGTAAATGTATACCAGTAATAAAACGCAGAACGAAACTAGCTAAAAATAAATAAGCAATTATTTGGATAAGTTTTCCTTTTCTCATATAAATTCCCTCCAGTCAATCATTTCCTCGAAAGTAATTATCCTTCGCTACATAAGTTATTTTAGCACATTCTTGTATATAAAGAATATCAGTCCAAAGGTTGATTTTGATATTTAGAGAAAATGTAAGAATTGGCCAGTTAAAATAATGTATTTTTACAACTTTAGATGTATAACAGATGCATTTGTTCACAAAAAATTCAAAAGAAAAGTGAGAAAAAAGTAGATTGGTGGGGTATAATGGAAGATATCTATAAAGATTAAAGGAGAATTACTGTGAAAAATATAAAAATCATTAGTATATTATTGATTGGTTTGGTGATCGCTGGTTGTTCCAGTCGCAAATCTGCTGATGAAGATCCATCTGATTATTTAAAGGAATCCAGCTCGGAAACGATTGAGTCAAGCTCTTATGGTGACGATGAGGTTTTTTATGAACCGCGTGATGGGAAATCAGCTGAATCAGTTGATGAGAATAAAGCTGCAATTGAAAATAAAGAGTCAGCCAATCAGTCAAAAGGAAAAATTGAGGTAATCAAAACAAGTAACGGAAACTTTAAAGTTGAGATGACAGAAGGCTGGCAGAAAGTTGATGCAAAAGAGTTGAGTGACAATGCTGATATTAGTTTAGAGAATAAGTCAAACGATGAATATTACATAGTTTTAAGCGAAGCAAAAAAAGATTTTGAGAATTTCGATACGTTTAAAGAATCAGTAGATTTGTCTGATTTGGGTGAAAGAACAAATGAGAAGAAAGAATCAGTTGAATATAATGGATTAAAAGGAGAACGTAGGACATTCAATGCAACAAAAGAGGGTGTGGATATCTATTATATGTATGATCTAATGGAAGGCAAGGATTATTATTTACAATGTATTAGTTGGACGCTAAATAGCAATAAAGAAAGTTATGAAGCTGACTTAACAAAAATCATGAACTCTTTGGCTGAGATGCCCAAGTAATAAAATAGATGATATACTTTGGAGAACAAACCTAATTACGTTAGATTTGTTCTCTTTGGTTGTCGTTGACCCGAGAAATGATTAATAAAGTGGTTGTCATCTATCACTAATTAAGAGTGAGTATATTGGCAAGGTATTCACAAAATCAGGGATAGATGCTAAAATTTTAAAATTAAGGTATTATACCTATAGAAAGATTGGTGAACAGCATGATGAATTTTGAAGATTTTGAAGAAAAGACAATTTCTAGAAAAGAAATATTTAAAGGGCATATTATCGAGGTTGTCGTGGATGAAGTTCAATTACCAAATGGTGAAGTTGGGACAAGGGAACTAGTTTTCCATCCAGGAGCAGTCGCTGTGATCCCAATCACCGAAGATAACAGAATGATTATGGTCAAACAATTTCGTAAACCAATGGAAAAAGTCATTCTAGAAATTCCTGCTGGAAAAATCGATCCAGGAGAACAGGATCTACCTAAAGAGACAGCTAAAAGAGAACTAGAGGAAGAGACTGGGTATCGTGCAGGACAACTGAGCTTTGTCACATCTATGTATGTATCGCCGGGTTTTGCCAATGAACTTCTCCATATTTACTATGCGAATGATTTAAAACAAGTACCAAATCCTCTTCCTCAGGATGAAGACGAGGTTTTGGAATTATATATGGTCACGCTTGATGAAGCCAAACAAGCGATCGATGAAGGATTAATCTGTGATGCAAAAACAATTTTTGCTGTTCAGTATTGGGAATTACAATTACTTAAAGCAAAATTGAAGGAGGAACATTGATGAGTAAAGGTCCGTTAGTCACTCGGACAGAACTAAGGCGACGGAAAGAAGAAGCCGAAAAAGAAGCACAAAAACAATTTGAGCGAGAACAAAAAGCTGCCGAAAAAGAATATCGAAAAAAAGATAAAGAAATCTCAAACTTTTATCGAAAAGAACACAAAAAGCAAAAAGAAATCACCAAATCACGTTCAAATGAGCAGACTAAAATTCGTGAACGCAGCACTACTTTAACAAAAGCAATTATTATTGTATCGATTTTATTGGCGATCGTCATATTTATCGTATTGAATTTATAGAGAAGAGGAATTTAGGATGAAAATTGGAATTATCGGAGCAATGGATCAGGAAGTAAAAATTTTAAAAGAAGCCTTATCTGACACTCGATCTTGGGAAAGAGCTGGGGCTGTATTTGTTTCGGGTTCTTTAGGTCGCCATGAAGTGATTGTTGTTCGTTCAGGAATCGGAAAAGTGTTATCGGCAGTTACAACGACATTATTGATTCATCAATATGGTGTAAATATGGTAATCAATACTGGATCGGCAGGAGGCATTGGTCAAGGATTAGCAGTTGGCGATTTAGTGATTGCTGATAAATTAGCTTATTTTGACGTTGATGTAACTGGATTTGGCTATAAACCAGGTCAATTACCAGGAATGCCTTTATATTATGAATCAAGTGATTACTTGAAATTAGAAATGAAGAAGGCGGCCGAAAAGACAGGTATGTCCACACATCACGGCTTGATCGTAACAGGAGATTCTTTTGTTAACGATAAGGAAAAAGTGAAACACATCCTTACTGATTTTCCTGAAGCTTTAGCTTGTGAAATGGAAGGTGCAGCAATTGCTCAAGCAGCCGCTCAGTTTAAGATTCCGTTTTTAGTCGTTCGAGCAATCAGTGATACAGCGGATAATGAAGCTTCTCAAACATTCGACGAATTTATTGAAGAAGCTGGCGAAAAATCGGCACAAATGGTGATTCATTTTGTAAAGCATCTAGTTTAGTCAGGAGGTAGGGCAATGAAAGCGCTGATTTCTATTGATTACACAAATGATTTTGTAGCAACAAATGGCGCGCTGACAACAGGTAGCGCAGGTCAGGAAATTGAACAAGCGATTGTGGATATAACAGAGACGTTTACCAACAACGAGGATTTCGTGGTTTATGCGATTGATTGTCATAATCAAAATGATTCCTATCATCCAGAAAATACGTTGTTTCCACCTCATAATCTTGCTGGCACGGATGGACGAAAACTTTATGGTAAGTTAGCTGATATCTATGAAAAAAGTCGTGAACAAGAAATGGTTTATTGGATTGATAAACGTCACTATTCTGCTTTTAGCGGAACGGATTTAGATATTCGTCTACGTGAACGAAGAATTACAGATGTTCATTTGATTGGTGTTTGTACGGATATTTGTGTATTGCATACAGCAGTTGATGCCTATAATTTAGGGTATAAAATTGTTATTCATAAAAATGCTGTGGCAAGCTTTGATCCAATTGGACATGAATGGGCGTTAAAACATTTTAAAGAAACATTAGGTGCAGAAATAGTTGAATAGCTGAGATTGGAAGAGATGGATTTAGTTGTTACTTTTCCATACACCAGGTGGTGGGGATATGATCCCCACCACTTTTTTTAATAAGAAAAAAGGGAACCAGAATCGCTATTTTTGTATTAAACAGATGATCGAGATTATAATGAAAAGAGAATTATTAATTCATTTATCAATCAGAATGGAAGTGATCAAATGCAGGTACTGAAAAAAGAAGTTTCCGAGTTTGAGCTGTTTTATGATTTGATTTTTGCTTATGCAATTAGTCGGATTGCTTCGATCTTGTTTGTTGGTGCAGATCAACGATTTTCTTTCAAAAGCTTGGGAGAATTTTTCATGTTGACCTTGGTTTTTTGGACGATTTGGACCTATCAAACTGTTTTTGCTAACCGTTTTTCTATTAAAAATAAGCTTAATGCCCTGTTTTTATTCTTTGATATGTTTTGGGTGATTGTCTTAGCTCAAGCAATTCATGTTGATTTTGAAAAGACTCATTTTACTTTTGCTGGGGCAACGTCTATTTTATTTTTTAGTATTGCTTTACAGTATTATTTGAAGATGAGGACCACAGAAGATCCAGTGGTTAAAAAGTTGTGTTATCAATTGATGATTGTGTTATGTGGAAGTGGCTTGATTGGATTTAGTACGATTTTGCCATGGGGATCATACGCTGTTCGATTTGCTGTGTATGTACTTTCTATTTTTATTACGGCCTTTTTTCCAATCGTTATGAAAAAAGCGTTAGAAGATTTTCCAACAAATTTTGGTCATTTAACCGAGCGGTATAGTTTGTTTACATTGTTATTATTTGGTGAAGCAGTGATTGCGGTAGCTAGTACGATTCTTTTTAATCAGATAAGTATAGGTAGCGTGTTATTTTTTATGCTAGTAGTTGTACTGTTTCTCTTTTATAATACAGTGTATAAAGCAGGAATTGACCGAGCAAAGGCGACTGCAGGTTTGGTTTTGATTCATTCTCATTATTTTATTTTTGTTGGTCTAGGCTTGTCGATTGTTTTATATGAAAATTATGTGAATGGTGAAATCCAACCACTTTTTTTTCTATTGAGTTTGGCAGGCAGTTTGCTTTGTTTTTTAGGGGGAACGATGGCTAATATGATTTTTTATAGTAAACAAAAATACAACTACGGGTCGTTTATAAGTAAAACTGTTCTTTATTTTGCAGCCTGGATCGTAGTAAGTTTGCTATTACAGGATTTTATGGTACCCTTTTTATTGGTAAATATACTATTTTTGTTATTTTTACTTTATCAAGTAAAACAAGAATTAAAAAAGGAATCTAGTGTACAAATGGACTGAATAACCGTTTGAAGCGAAAATAATTTATAAAAAAACTAAAATGGGTCTGAGACGTAACTCTAAAAGTTATATCTTAGACCCATAAAACTCGAATAAATGGTAGGAGCAAAAGCACCTTCTTCGAAAATAAGCTGAAATCCACAAAAATTTGAATTACAATTTTCGTGAATTCCTTGCCTACTCGATTGTCGGTGTTGAAGGCGTCTGTGCCAATCTCATCTTTGCTTATTTTTCGAGGTTAGATGTGTTATTTTGTGCATTTTTGTTTTTCAAATAGTTGATTTTTTGTTTTCTAGCCAATTTCTTAAAGGCGTATTCCGCTTTAGTCGCCTCACTGCGGCTGGAAAATTTTTCGATATGAATCATTTCAGCAGGTAATCGTGAGGGAAGACGTGTGTATTTTGCGCCAGTACCGCTGTTGTGTTCTTTTAGTCGTCTTTTAGGATCAGTAGTGTAACCGCCGTAAAGAGTGTCATCTTTACAGTGCAACACATAAAAATAATGATCAGTTTCCATACAGCATCGCCTTCATTTCTGGTAAGTAGTTATTGTGTTCATCATAGGTGAACAAAGGAGGGGAAACACGGAAACCATCTTTTTTCCCTTGTTTGATCCCTTCAATCAATAAAGTATTTGCCTCTTTTCCAACTTTTGGATAAACAAAACGAACTCGTTTAGGTGCAATATTAAATAAGTCCATTGCATGCAAGATATCCAAAAAACGATCAGGTCGATGAACCATTGCTAAGCGTCCATTTGTTTTTAAAAGCTTTGCGGACACTTCTATTACATCTGACAAAGTTGTATGAATTTCATGACGAGCAATTGCTAAATGGGGATTCGGGTTTTTTTGGCTAGTTGGTAGTTCTTTGAAATAAGGTGGATTACACAAAACTAAGTCGACAGAATCGGGCTTTATGACTGTTGGCGCCATTTTTAGATCCAATTCGATCATTTCCATTTGTTCGCCTAATTGATTTAATTGAATACTTCTTTTTCCCATATCTGCCAAACGTTCTTGCAGTTCAATCTGTGTAATTTTAGCATTTGTCTTGCGGCTGGCAAATAAGCCGACAGCACCATTTCCCGCACAAAGGTCTACGATGGTTCCTCGTTTTGGAAATGAAGGGAAATTTGCTAATAAAACAGCATCTATTGAAAAAGAAAAGACTTCTTTGCTTTGAATAATTTTGATATCATCTGCAAATAACTGATCAATTCGTTCACCTGGTAATAACATGTTTACTCATTCCTTTAGTTTAAATTCGTTTTACTAAATAATATTTTGTTGTACCAATAAAAGGTGTATCCGCAAGGTGCCCGAAAACTTGATAGCCATATTTTTCATAGAAGTCTTTTGCTTGATAGTCTTGGGTATTGATTGTGATAAGTTTAGAGCCAGACTCGATTGCAAATGCTTCTGCTTTTTTCAGTAATTGAGAACCATATCCTTTTGCCCGATAAGCTTTATTAATTGCTAACAAAGAGATATGTGTAGCATTCATCCATTTATTTGCGGTGATGCCACCGATGTAAAGATCGTGGTCGTATAGAGCTAAGGAGAAGGAAGTGTTTTTTTCTGTTGGAACCTTTTTTTCTTCTTCTTGATTTTCAGAGAGGAGTGCGATTAGTTTAGTTTCATTTTCTGTTTGATTAAGTGATTTAAATGTAATCAATTCTAGGTACCTCCATTTACTTATTACTTAAATTATATAATAAAGCTCTTTGATGGAACAGAAGATATCCTTATATTATACTACAATTAAGATTAGAGGAAACCTGTGAAAAAGACTTGTCAAAATAAGGAGTTTTCGGCATACTTATAGCTAGTGAGAAAGAAAGGAAGAAAAACATGTTTTTTACATTTATGCGCGGTGTTGTGCGGGTTGTTTTATTTATTATCAACGGCAATGCCCATTATGAAAAGAAAGATCGTATTCCTCAAAATGAAAACTATATTTTGGTGGCACCTCATAGAACATGGTGGGAGCCATTGTATTTAGCAGTTGGCGGCTCACCAAAGAAATTTAGCTTTATGGCCAAAAAAGAATTATTCAAAAATCCTTTTTTAAGTTTTATTTTAAAACATGCGAACGCTTTTCCTGTAGATCGTGAAAATCCAGGGCCAAGCGCAATCAAAACACCAGTCAAATCATTGAAAAGTACTGATTTAAGTCTAATTATGTTTCCAAGTGGAACGCGTCATTCCTCTGAATTAAAAGGTGGGGTTTCGTTAATTGCGAAAATGGCGAAAGTTAAAATTGTTCCAGCAGTTTATCAAGGGCCGTTAACACTTAAAGATTTATTTAAGCGTCGCCGAGTGACTGTTCGCTTTGGTGAACCAATTGATGTCAGTGATATTCCGAAGATGAATAAAGAAGGTATCGCAGAAATTGAGCGTAGAATGCAAGCTTCTTTTGATTCATTGGATAAAGAGATCGATCCGAATTTTAAATATGAAATCAAAGAATAATTAGTGTAAGTGTCTAGGAAATGACTCAATGAGTGATTTCTTAGGCGCTTTATTTTTTTGAGGTTAAACTGTTACGTTTCGAAATAAATGAATTTATACTTCCTTAAATAAAATACAATATCTTTCTCCGTAAATTTGGTATAATAGTAAGAAGGACTTTTTTAGGCGGTGAAAGAATGCGTTTTTTACATACAGCAGATTGGCATATTGGAAAAAAATTACATGGCTATGATTTATTAGAAGAACAAGCAGATGCTTTTCAGCAGATAATAGGGATTGCTAAAACCGAAAAGGTAGATGCAATTGTTGTGGCAGGAGATCTCTATGATCGCTCTGTCCCTTCTGTTGAAGCTATCGAAGTTTTTAATCGGATGATTGTGGAAATGAATTTACAGGAAAAATTTCCCGTATTAGCTATTTCAGGAAATCACGATAGTAGCACTCGATTAGAGACTGGGGGACCCTGGTTTGTGCAATCAAATTTTCATTTGAATACTCGTTTAGATCAAGCTTTTGAACCAGTTGAAATGAACGACACACAATTTTTCCTATTACCTTATTTTGAACCTATTTCTGCTCGTTTGTATTTTGCAAATGAAGAGATTCGAACAATCGAACAAGGAATGAAATTGGTCATCGAAGAAATGAAAAACAGGTTTAAACCAGACATGGCTCATGTTCTTATTAGTCATTTTTTTGTAGCCGGCAGTGAAAAAACAGACTCGGAAACGACATTGATGGTAGGAGGTTTGGATACTGTTCCATTGTCTTTATTAGAAGAGTTTGATTATGTTGCGCTAGGTCATTTGCATGGGAAAAATGCATTGCAAGCTCCAAATGCCCGATACAGCGGTTCGCCATTGAAATTTTCTTTGTCAGAGATGAATCAGCAAAAAGGCGTTTGGATTGTGGAGACGAGTCATCAGGAAACGACTTTTGAGTTTAGAGAAATTACACCTTTAAGAGATGTTGTGCAAATTGAAGGATCATTTAAAGAATTAATTGCACCTGACTTCTACGAATCAATCGATCGAGAGGCTTATTTACACATTCAGTTGACGGATCGTGCGGTGATTCCTAATATGATGAACCAACTAAGACAAGTATATCCAAGGGTGATTGGCGTAGAGCGTTTATATGGAAGAGAGCAGCAGAAACAAAAACATGAACCAAAAAAAGAAATCAAAACATTGGTTCCAACAGAATTAGTCGGACGCTTCTTTTCAGATGTGACTGGAGAAACACTAACCAAAAAACAGCAAATTTGGCTTGCTGAAAATTTTGAGACGATTCATCAAGAAGAAAGAGGGAAGTAAGTTGAAACCATTAACCTTAACATTAAAAAACTTTGGCCCTTATATTGATGAAACAATTGATTTTCGTAACTTTGAAGATTCTTCGCTATTTTTGATTAGTGGAAAAACAGGATCGGGAAAGACGACAATTTTTGATGGAATGAGCTATGCGCTTTTTGGTGAGAGTTCAGGGAAGTTACGTCAAGGTAAAGAGATGCGCTCAACTTTTGCTGATCCATCTGAACCCACAGAAGTTCAATTGTCATTTTCTCACGGTGAGTATCTTTATGAAATTACACGAAAACCAGAACAAGAACTTTATAAAAAACGTGGAGATGGAACGAGAACCCAAGGGGCAAAAATTTCGTTGATCGTCAAAGATCATGAAGGGAAAGAACTAAGAGAATATACAAAACGTCGGGAAGTGGACAGTTTTGTACAAGAATTGTTGCATTTAGATGCCACGCAATTTGCTCAAATCGTTCTTTTACCTCAAGGCGAGTTTCGAACTTTTTTGATTGCCAATAGTAATGATAAAGAAAAAGTTTTGCGGAATCTTTTTGGGACACAGTTGTATCAAAAGTTGAATGAACAGTTAAAGCAACAATTGAAGATAGTCAATCAAGGAATTGAAGAAACCCAACGACTGATCAAAGCAAAATTAGATCAATTATATTGGAAGACGCCGCTTGTTGAAGAAATTTCGGTGGAAGAGCAGTTATTGCTAGTAAAATCCCAGCAAAAATCATTAGAAGAGCAACAAGAGACAGAACAACTGGAGTTGACATTGCTGAAAAAGCAAAAGCAAGAAAAAGAACAAGAAAAATTTACTATGGAAGATGTTATCAATGATTTTGCTAAGCAGCGCCTGTTGTTTAAACAAAAAGACGCCTTGGAACAAAGGGCTGAAATGATTGGAAATCTTCGATCAGAAGAAAAACAACTTCAGTGGGTAAGAAACCATCAAGTGTTGATTGAGAAAACCCTCGAAAAAACAGAAGCTATAGCAACATATGAACAGCAATTAATCATAAATCAAAAAGAACAAACTGATCAACAGCATTTATTACAACAGTGGGTTAGCAAGCAAAAAGAACATACTGGGCAAAGGGCTGAAATGAATCAAATTAAAGAAAACATCTTACAATTGCAATTTCAGTTACCATTGTATGAAGAAAAAGAAAAAATAACTCATACAATGCAAGTGGAGCAAGTAGCGTTAGAAGAGGCGTTAAAAAAATTAACAGAACTAAAGGAACAACAAAGGAAGACGGAACTAAACTATCAAAAAGAAATGATTATTCTTGAGCAACAACCGAAAATTGAAAAGGAATGTTTGGCACTAGAACGTCGCCAAGAGCAATGGACCCTTTTTTTAGAAAACTGGAAGCAACTACAACAATGTGCGGAAAAAGAAATAGATCGTAAACAACAACTTGTCGATCAAAAAAAAGAATTAACTCAGGCAATAATAGAGAAAGAAACAATATATCAGCAAGTCAAAGCACAAAAAAGTTCTTGGGCAAAGATGCAGATCAGTCGTTTGAGTCTATTCTTAATAGAAGGCGAGCCTTGTCCAGTGTGCGGGGCATTAGAACATCCAAATCAAAAAGAACATCAAGAATTTTCATTAGAAGAAATTCAATTGGTAGAAACAAAATTGAATGAAGTTGAAGAAGCAGCGCAAAAACAAGAAGCACAAACAGCGAGACTTCAAACTCAGGTAGCTCAAACAGAATATGAGATAAAAGAGCTGTCAAAAGAATTCCAGCTTCAAACAAAAAAAGTCAATGAATTATCCAAACAGCTACAGGAGAAACAGCTAGTTACTCTAACAGATCCTCTTACAGAAGAAGGTATCAAACAAGTGACAGAAGGATTTCATATTGAAGCAATTGAACTAGAAAAACGTCTTGCACAAATTAATATTGCTCAAAAGAACGTTGAAATCTTAACACAACAAGTCAAAGAACAGCAAGAGAATACAGAGGAACAAGAAACAATAGTGGCTGAAAAACAGCAACACCAATTAGAACTTCAAACTCAAATAAAAACCATGTCAGAACAACTAACGGATGCTAGTCTTTCATTGAACATAATCATCGAAAAAAAGCAGCGGTTTGAAGAACAATTCCTTCAATGGGAGAACAGTCAAAAAGAAGTAGAAGAGCACGTGATAAAATTGAAAGAAAACCAACTGCTATTGAAGAACACAGAGGAACACCTTTTAAAAGATAAAACCAATATTTTAGCTGAAAAAGCAACATTTGATGAAGAATTATCAATCGCTTTAAGCCAATCTGGGTTTGACCTAAATCAGGTATCGTTACAAAACCTGCTTAAAGATGTGTCAAAACTAGAGGCAATTCATGCAGAATTATCCCAGTTTGACAAAGAAAAAGATCAGTTGCTGTTTCAATTAGATGAACTGGAGCAAAAATTGGCCGATAAAGAACAACCTGAGATGACTCAAATCTTGGCAGAAATTGAAGAATTAAGTACATTAATTCAACAAAGAGAAGAAACGTATTATCAGGTACGAGAAAAAATAATAGCTAACGAAAATATTCACCAACAAGTGACAGCATTAATCACTTCAATTGAAGAAAAATGGGAAGAAGTGACTGCTTTACATCAGTTATCAGCGACAGTAAATGGAGATAATCCAAGGAAAACCAGTTTAGAGCGCTATGTATTACAAACCTATTTAGAAGAAGTTCTAACGGTGGCAAATCAGCGTCTAGGATTATTAACCAATCATCGTTATCAATTTGAACTGAATCAAGATTCTGGCAGTTATAAAAATCAAACCGGACTTGAAATCAATGTCTATGATGACAATGCTGGATCGAGTCGTAGTGCGCATACTTTGTCTGGTGGTGAGAGTTTTATTGCAGCCTTGGCCTTAGCATTATCTCTAGCTGAAGTGATTCAAGAACAAGCAGGAGGCGTATTAATCGAAGCATTATTTATAGATGAAGGGTTTGGTTCTTTGGACGAAGAAGCGTTAGAGATGGCAATGGAGGCTTTAGAAACAATCGAAAATGAAGGCAGAATGATTGGGATTATCAGCCATGTGAGTGAACTAAAAGCAAGAATCCCACAACAATTGCAAATACAGACAAATGGAAATGGTCAAAGTACAGTGACCTATCAAACGGCTTAAAAGGCCTAGGAGGTGAGAGAATGAAGTGGAGTATTCCAGAACGAATAGTTGAACGAGGCAGAGACTATATGAAAGAAGGCCGTGTTTTATCAATTGTTCAAGATGCTGAGAGAAAAGTCTGGCATGCCGAAGTGTTGGGGAAAGAACTTTATCGTGTTCAATTAGACGGTACACCCAAGGAGAATGATATCTGTGAGTGTCCATACTGGATGGATCATGGATTTTGTAAGCATACAGTGGCCGTTGAATTGTCTTTACGTCAAAAAGGGACGTCACGAATCATTAAAGAAGATGCCCCGATAATTTTTGAAAAACGTTCGTTATCAGTCTCAGAAATGTTTACCAAGGGATTTTCTAAGCTCAACCACTTAGAGAAAAAAGATAAGCTTACTCCGCTTACGGTAGAATATGTGGTAGATGTTATTGAAACCAATAACTACTATCCTGAATTGGCGGTTCTAGGAGTATCTTTGCGATTGGGTTACCAAGGAGTTAAGCCTAAAACCTATATCATCAAAAATATTGGTGAATTTTTTCAAACATTTCAAAAAGAAGGAACATTTCTAGTTAACAAACAACATTATTTTGATTTGATCAAAGAAAATTTTACAATTGAAACCCAAGAATTGCTAGAGCAATTAATGGCAATCTATCAAACTAGTCAAATCCTTGGTGTAAGTGGTGTTCAAGTAAAAGGAAAGATAGATAAACGCTACCTTGTATTACCGATTGATCAAGGACAACAATTACTTGAAAAAATGAGTAAAACACTTCATTTTCAGCTAAATGATGAAGGGAAAAAATACCGTCATTTGAAATTTATCAAAGGTTCAATGCCGATTATATTTGATTTTAGCAAGCAGATAGATGGCAGTTACAAATTAGTGATAAATGACCAAATAACCACTTTTTTGTCTCACTATCAATGGGGGTTTAGTCAGGATCAAGTATTTATTTTTACGCAAGAACAAGAAGCGATTTACACCACATTACTGCAATTATTAAAACGAATAGAACAACCTGAAATTATTTATGAAAAACACGAGTTATCTGATTTATTTGGTTCAGTGATTCCGTTGTTGAAAAAAATCGGAGTAGTAAATGTTAGCGAAGAGGTAGAAAGTGAGATCATTTATCGTCCATTAGAACCTATTTTTATTTTCCGAAAAATTAAAGGAATGATTAAACTTCGTATCGACTTTACTTATGGGGATGTTGTATTTTCGACAGATAAAAAGTATACAATCGAGTCTGGTGCTGATCAAGAAGTTGTTCGAGATGGTAAAAAAGAACAAGAAATTTTGGATCAATTAGCTAAATTTGGTTACAAACAAGAGGTTTCTGGGTTTGAAAAAAGCTTACCTGCTGGTGAGCGATTGTATTATTTTTTTAAAGCGGAAATTCCAACATTTCGTCGACTAGGTGATGTTCGGATGGGGAAAAAATTACGGGAACTATTTTTAGATGCCCAACACCATCAACCATTAATTGAAGTTTCAGATTCTGATTCTTGGTTGGATGTTCGTTTTGATATTACTGGAATTGCGGAACAAGAAATTGATGCTGTTTTAGCAAGTTTATTGAGAAAAGACCAGTTTTATACTTTAGAATCAGGTGAAGTTTTATCACTGGATTCAGAAGAATTTCAACAAACAAGTGAAGTTTTGACGATGCTTAGAAAAAATATGAAAAATGTTCAAGGAACAATCAAAGTACCGAGAAATCAAGGGTTAATGATTGAAAATATGCTAGAACATAATAGCAGAGCTCATTTTTCAGATTCTTTTAAGAAGATGGTTACGAATTTGACTCATCCAGAAAAATTTGAAGCATCTGTACCTAAAACGATTCAAGCAACACTCAGAAGCTATCAAATTGAAGGTTATAAATGGTTGAAAATGCTCAGTTATTATCAATTTGGTGGTATTTTAGCAGATGAAATGGGTCTAGGAAAAACGTTGCAGACGATTACTTACTTGTTGTCGGAAAAAGAAGAGGGGCAGCAAAAAGGATGTGCGTTGATTGTAGCTCCAGCTAGTCTAATTTATAACTGGGCTGCGGAAATTAAAAAATTTGCGCCAGATTTACAAGCAGAAGTTGTTGCAGGTAACAAAGCAGAACGGGAACAATTAGCTAGTCAGCAAGGCTTGGATGTTCTGATTACATCTTATGCTAGTCTTAGACAAGATATTGAGATGTATCAAGCGTTGAATATTGGTTACTTAATTTTAGATGAAGCACAAATGGTTAAAAACAGTGGAACCAAAACAGCACAAGCGCTAAAAAGTTTAACGATTCCGCAGCGTTTTGCTCTAAGTGGAACTCCGATTGAGAATAATTTAGATGAATTATGGTCGATTTTTCAAATGATTTTACCTGGATTATTCCCGACAAGAACATTATTTAGAGCAATGAAACCTGAAGAGGTGGCAAAAATAATTCAACCGTTTATTTTACGACGTGATAAAAAGACTGTTTTGAAAGATTTGCCTGAAAAAATTGAAAGTAACCTGTATAGTGTGCTGACAGAAGAACAAAAAACCGTTTACTTGGCCTATTTGAAACAAATGCAAGAAAACGTCAGCCAAATGGATCAAGATTCGTTTAAGAAAAATCGACTAAGTATTTTAGCTGGATTGACTCGTCTGCGTCAGATTTGCTGTGATCCTAGTCTGTTTATTGATGACTACACTGGTGGTTCAGGAAAATTGGAGCAAGTCAAAGACTTATTAGTTGCAGCGAAAGAAAATAATCGACGTGTCTTATTGTTTTCTCAGTTTACAAGTATGTTGTCGATCATTGAAGAAGAATTACATGCTTTAGGTGTAACCACGTTTTATTTAAGAGGGAGTACGAAACCAAAAGAGCGGATGGAAATGGCAGAGGCGTTTAATGCAGGCGAGAAAGATGTTTTCTTGATCTCGTTAAAGGCTGGTGGAACAGGGTTGAACTTAACAGGTGCCGATACCGTGATTCTTTACGATCTTTGGTGGAATCCAGCAGTGGAAGAACAGGCAGCTGGACGAGCTCATAGAATTGGACAAAAAAATGTCGTTGAAGTTTGGCGAATGATTGCCGAAGGAACCGTCGAGGAGAAAATGAACTCTTTGCAACAAGAAAAACGTGAACTTTTCCAAAAAGTGATTCAAGGCAATGAAGAACAGTTAGCAAAAATGACAGAAGAAGATATCCGTACGATATTAAGTATTGGTGAATAGTAGAAAAAAGAGTGCGTGACAAAACTAAAAATCAGTTTTGTTTCACACTCTAATTCCTAATAAACGGTGGACAAAAGTCAGGTTCTTCGGCAATTTCGCAAAAATCGAGCAATACAAGAAGCGTATTGTTCGATTTTTACTCCAATTGCTCGAACCTAATCGACTTTTATCTCAACCTCTTTAAATACGAATAAATAGTGGCAGCAAAAGCAATGAATTGATCAACTATTAAAATATCGCTTTAATGGTTGAAAGTAAGTCATCAAATGAAGTTACTTCTTGAATATGAGTAGGTTGCTCGTTTGCTGGCATTGTTCTTAAACGATGATTGAACCACAATGATTTCCAGCCACCATTTTTTGCACCAATAATGTCATTTTCAAAACTATCACCGACATACAAAGTATGTTCAGCTTCCATTCCAAATTCTTTTGCAGCAAGATCAAAAATTTCTCGTTCTGGTTTTTGGAAACCTGTACTTTGAGAAATAATGATATTATCACTAGGGACCCAATCTTCTAAACGGAGTTGCTTCACTTTTTTATATTGATGATCGGTAGGACCATTTGTAATAATCCCCATTGGAATCTTCTTTTCTTTTAAGAAATCAAAGACTTTTTTTACTTCTTCGTGCATGACAATATTATCCAATTCATCTTCATATATTTTTTGGAATAATAAGCCATCTTCTTGTGAAACAGTTGGATAACTTAAATTTTTTAACGACTCATCAATCCGATAAAAACGCATATATTCTAGCGTCCATTCGTTAGACATTACTTTTGGAAAGGTCTCATCACTATGATGACGAAATCGAATATACAATGCATGCATATCTTCAGCTTTCACACAAGGAAAGACGGTATTAATGGCATTTCTAAAAGGCTGTTGCTGATCATAAATAGTATCATCCACATCAAAAACAATGGTTTTCATTTAAAAAATTGCACCCCTTAATTATTTTCAGAAAATTTCAAAGTTCTTTTCTATTGTAGCGAACTTTTTCACAAAATAACAGAAAGAAAATGATTAGAAAGGAAGGCGCACTTTTATGGGATGATTGTTGGATGAAAAAAACTGAAGGGGTAAAAATTTAGAGAGCGGGACAAAACTAAAAATCAGTTTTGCTTCGCTCTCTAATCTGAATAAACGGCGATAAAAAAGCAGCTCCTTCGGAAATAAGCTGGAGCTAAAGACTTTTGTATTGGCCTCTTTATTCTTTTATGATAGTCAATTAAAAACAGTTAATGTTCTAAAGACCAGAAAAATCGTTGGGATCGGTGGACAATTTATAATTGTAATGAATAGAATAATTTAGTGGTTCAAGTGATAAATTAGTGATTCGAGCAATTCGGAAGTTTGTACCAAAGAAACCAGCGCCTGCAGTTGATTTGTAAAACAAATTACTGTTATAGCCAGAGACAACTTCGTTTGCAATAACACATTTACCATCTGGAGATATTTGTTCAACTAAAAAGTTTTCTGAGCTATTGGATGTTGGTTTTGCATAAAATTTGACATTCACGTGGTAACCTGAAATCACTGGTAATTTTGGAATGGCAAATTCTACTGTTTCGAAAGGTTTAATATCTTTGTAAATAGACGAGCCGGTAAAATATGGTTGAAATGATGGAGCTGGATTAGCTAAATTACTCTCTTCAGCAGATGCACTTACTCCTGATAGTGCCAAAAAACCAAACGACAAAGCCATAAGTAAACCAAATTTCTTTTTCATAATAAAATAATCCTCCTTGAATTATAATTTGTAACATATTTATAATATCATTCAATTCATATTTTGTCCATAAGGATTATTATTTTTTACACAAAGTTGTTGCGATTGTTGATATATCTATTGAAATAAGTCTTTATACATAGAAATTTTGAATTTTTACTAAGGTCAATTTATTCTGTTGATTTAGTAAAAAATAATGCTTTTTGAATTTACCTTCAAAAAAGTACTAACGATAGTAAATTTTTGAAGTGGAAAAAAATTCTACGTTTAGTATAATAAAAACAGAAACACCGATCAAGCCTATCTTCCCCAAGACATAAGCTGTTTATCGGTGTTTTTTGTGATGTACATGTATAGTTATAATTTATCAAATCGTTTCAAATTTTTCAAGTTATTGATATACCAGTAATTAGAGCGTTCAAAATGTCTGAAAAACAATAAAACTAATTTTAATTATTTAGAGATTCGATCAAAATAAGTCCGTAATATTGTCTTTTTTTGTATCTCCAATGGCGCAAATTGTGCCAAATATGATTGATAACATTGACCAGACATATATATTTTCATTGATGCCAGCAAGTAAAAACCCTATGATTCCCCCTGCAACATAAAATCCTGCGGCAACAAACCCACCATTATCAGAAGAATCTCTAGTTGCAATCGCAATAATTCCTGCCGTCAGTATACAAATAGCTAAAAGTATACCTGTGCTACCGAAGCCTTCACTGTTGTTTTGATTGTTATCTGATATTCCTGCTACACAAGATTGAAATAGTATGAATAATGATAAGATAATACTGAGGATACCAATAACTATTTTTGTGACTTTCACTTAAACACTCCTTATGGACCTAAATTCTAACTAGACCTTAAATTGATGACCTTATTTATAATATAGTCAAAACAACAATTTTTCAATATGAAAATCAATTATTTGTTATTTTAATGTCATTGAAAGCCCTATTATTAATAAAAAATGGAAATATAATGTTTTTTTGAGTTCAGCTAAGCATAAATTTTCAACCTTTGCATCTCACTCTTTCTTTGCGTATAATAGTAGTAATGCCAAAAAGAAGGAGGTAGGTTATGTTAAAACGTTTTTTTAGTTATTATCATCCATATAAGCGTTTATTTATTTTAGATTTTGGCTGTGCAGTTATAGCAGGTTTACTAGAATTATCATTTCCCGTAGTCGTTAATCAAGTAATCGATAAAATTATGCCAAAAGGCAATTTTCGCCTGATAGCCTTAGCTTGTATTGGTCTGCTTTTATTTTATATACTTAATACTTTTTTGCAATATATCGTTGTATTTTTCGGTCATAAATTAGGTGTAAATATTGAAACAGATATGCGACGTGAACTGTATGGGCATTTACAAACACAGCCGTTTGAATATTATGATAACCAAAAAACAGGGAAATTGATGAGTCGTTTGACAACCGATTTATTTGAGATATCAGAAGTGGCTCATCATGGACCAGAAGATGTTTTCATTACTATAATGACGTTAGTCGGCTCATTTTATTTGATGCTTAGAATTCATGTTCAACTAGCATTGGCAACATTTATACTTTTACCATTTATTACTGTAGCCTTAGTTTTTTTCAATAAAAAGATGACAAAAGTGAATACTAAAATTTATGATAATCTTGGCGATTTTAATGCAGGAGTTGAAGCTTCTGTAAGTGGGATTCGTGTGACACAATCATTTGCCAATGAACCGTTTGAACGGCAACGTTTTGAAGGCTTGAATCAAGCGTATCGCCAATCAAAAATTACTTTTTATAAAGTAATGGGAATCAGCGCATCCTATAATTATTTTTTGATTCGCTTAATTAGCTTGTTTACATTGATTTTTGGTGCGTATTATACGATTAAAGGTGAAATCACAGATGGTCAATTTGTTGGTTTTATTTTATTGTCGAATGTTTTTGTCCGCCCTATCGAAAAAGTGAACAATATGATTGAAAGTTATCCGAAAGGAATTGCTGGATTTAAGAGATTTACCGAGGAAATTGACAAAAAACCAACGATACAAGATAGAGCGAATGCTGTAGCTGTCGATTATTTACATGGTGATATTGTATACAATGACGTGTCATTTTCTTATGCTGATTCAACAAAAGTCTTAAACCATATTGATTTAAAAATCGTTCCAGGTGAGACTGTGGCTTTTGTCGGGCAAAGTGGTTCAGGAAAAACAACATTGTGTAATTTATTGCCGCGATTTTATGAAGTGACAGAAGGAAAGATTACGATTGATGGTATCAATATTCAAGATATGACACTGGCTTCTTTGAGAAATCAGATTGGTATCGTTCAGCAAGATGTATTTTTATTTCCAGGGACAATTCGTGAAAACATTGCTTATGGAAAATTAGAGGCAACAGAAGAAGAAATTCAAAAAGCGGTTCAACTAGCTCATTTAGAAAAAGTTGTTGACCAAATGTCTGATGGCTTAGATACACTTATTGGAGAACGAGGCGTGAAACTTTCTGGTGGTCAAAAACAAAGAGTGGCTATTGCTCGAATGTTTCTAAAAAATCCGCCGATTTTGATTTTAGACGAAGCGACATCTGCCTTGGATACAGAAACAGAACAAGTGATTCAAGAATCTTTAAATTCTTTATCGAAAGGGAGAACGACTTTGATTATTGCTCATCGCTTGGCAACAATCAAGCATGCAACTCGGATCATTGTTGTCAGTGATAAAGGAATTTTGGAAGAAGGAACGCATGAAGAATTGCTTGCAAGAGGTGGACATTATCGCCGATTGCATGACGCACAGTTTAGACAATAAGATAGACATTGACTTTTTCACACCACAACGTTTATTCAGATTTTCGGTGAAGTTATTACAATGCAAAAAGTTTTGTACCAATCACACTTTAAAACAATAAACCTAAAAATAGAGAGAAAACGTATCCGCGGATGTGTCTTCTCTCTATTTTTATTCTATTCCTGCTATCTACGAGGTTTTCTTCCTAATCCAATCGCATTTTTCATACGTTGTAAGGTTTTATTAGCGACTAAGCGTGCTTGTTCAGCACCTGTATCAAGAATATCATCTAATTCACTAGATTCTAGTAATTCATAGTAACGTTCTTGAATAGGAGTCAGTAAATCTACGACAGCTTCGGCTAAATCAGATTTAAAATCACCATACCCTTTACCATCGTATGCAGCGACTAGATCGTCAATTGAACGACCTGTAGAGGCTGAAAAGATACTTAGTAAATTAGAAATACCAGGTTTATTCACTGGATCGTATTCAATAATTCCTGTTGAGTCAGTGACAGCTGATTTAATTTTTTTGCGAATCACATTTGGTTCGTCTAACATAGAGATAAACCCTTTAGCGTTAGAATCTGATTTGCTCATTTTGCTTGTTGGATCTTGCAAACTCATCACACGTCCGCCTTGTTCAGCGATTTTAACTTCAGGCAGGACTAGAATTTCTTGATTTTTTTGTGCATAACGTTTATTAAAGCGCTCAACAAAGTCACGTGTCAATTCTAAATGTTGTTTTTGATCATCGCCAACAGGAACAAGATTCGCATTATATAAGATAATGTCTCCGACCATCAATGGCGGATAAGTCAAAAGACCAGCACTAACACCTGTGCGTCCATTTTTTTGTGATTTATCTTTGAATTGAGTCATTCGCTCTAATTCACCAATCGTTGTATTACATTGGATAATCCAAGCAGCTTCAGCATGAGCAGAGACTTCAGATTGAATGAAAATTGTCGCTTTTTTAGGATCAAGACCGACAGCTAGATACAGCGCAGCTAAACCGCGCGTCTGTTTCCTAAGTTTTGCTGGATCTTGTGGGACAGTGATTGCATGTTCGTCCACGATGCAAAAATAACAATTGTAGTGATTTTGAAGCTCGATAAATTGTTTCATTGCACCAATATAATTACCAATAGTTGGTATTCCGCTTGGCTGTATACCAGAAAAAATAGTTTCCATAAAGTAACCACCTTAATCAATTAATAAAAGTCATTGATACCATTATACAGCTAAAAAAGAAAAAAAACAGGATTACGAGAAAAAAAACTAAAATGTCATTTTTTTTGGACTAGTACAGTTCGCTTTTTTTAAGAAACTGTACTAATTGTAGTGTTTTAAGAACGTCGATGCTTTATGCAGAAAAATGTCTAATTATATTTGGATATTAAAAAAAAACTTGTAAAATAACGAAAAACTATGTTTTTTTTTGAAAAAAGAGCTAGTATTTTAATTAGAAATTGGGTATACTTACATTAAATAGGAAAACAATAAGCTTTCCTGTTTCAAAAATGTGATGAGAGTCACAAAAAGGAGTGATGCACATGTTGACACTTTATACTTCCCCAAGTTGTACGTCTTGCCGTAAGGCTCGTGCGTGGTTACAAGAACACGAGATTCCATTCAAAGAAAGAAATATTTTTTCAGAACCATTGAATATTTCAGAATTGAAAGCAATTTTGCGAATGACAGAAGATGGAACAGAAGAGATTATCTCAACGCGTTCTAAAGTTTTCCAAAAACTGAATATGGATTTGGATGAGCTTCCGTTGCAAGACTTGCTAGAGTTAGTTAAAGAGAATCCTGGATTGTTGCGTCGACCAATAATGATTGATGAAAAAAGATTACAGGTTGGTTTTAATGAAGATGAAATTCGACGTTTCTTGCCAAGAGGAGTTAGGCAGTTAGAATTACGTCAAGCGCAATTGATGGCAGGTTTATAAAATGTAAAGTAGAACCTTTGTCCCTGTGGCAAAGGTTTTCTTTTTCTGTTGATTTTGACATATAAATTTTTTTGATTTCGGTTTATTTTGAAATCAAGTACATATTAGGAGATATAATTTTTAAGGAAAATACTAAGAGAGCAGGTTATTTATAAATAATCTTACTTTTTCCTTTACATTTGGCGTGATTCCGCTACAATGTACGTAAGAATAAGTTTCCTGATTAGCAAAAGTGAGGTGTAGCGACATGGAAATGGAACATATCAATGAAAATACCATACGTGTGTTGATTGGCAATGAAGATCTAGCGGATAGAGGAATTACTTTTTTAGATTTACTTGGTAATCACAAAGAAGTAGAAAATTTTTTCTACAGTATTTTAGAAGAAGTTGATGTGGAAGATGAATTTCAAGGTAGTGAAGCTGTTACCTTTCAAGTTCTGCCGAAAAGTGATGGATTAGAACTGTTTATTAGTAAGAATGCATCAATTGATGAAGTATCTAATTTTGAAGGGTTTAATGATTTAAATTCAGAAGAAGTTTCTAATATAATTCGTAAACAAATAGAAGAAGACTTTGCTGATGAAACGCAGGAATTCTCTGATAATACAGTAAAAAATCTAGTTTTTGAACTTAACGACTTTGACACAATGGTCCAATTGGCAAATCAAGTGTTTTTACAATCTGTTATAGCAAATTTGTATATATTTAAAGGAACCTATTATTTACAGGTTGTATTCTTATTAGATGAACTTGGCAAAAATGGCATTGAAAATGAATTAGCCCAATTGTTAGAATTTGCTAATTTATCTGCTGTTACTCCTGAATTGCTGAATGAATACGGCACATGCATTATGGAAAGAAATGCGTTGGAACTAACAAGATACTATTTTGAATAAGATATAAGCATATCTGAAAAGCAGAGATGAAACGATGATCGTTTTATTTCTGCTTTTTTGATGAATAGAAGTTTAAACTGCGTACCTTAATAATGAGGTGAAACGAATGTTGAATGCTTATTCAAAAGAAAACCAAGTTGTAACGTTGTTAAATTTTTCTAGAGATAAAATCGAACAACTAAAAAAAGAAGAATTTTTTTGTCCGGCATGTAAAGAACCTGTTCGCATAAAAAATGGTAAAGTAAATCTTCCTCATTTTTCTCATTATAATAATAGTAACTGCTGTATCAGTAATGAAGGAGAGACGATCGAACATTTGACATTGAAAAAAGCACTTGCCGATTGGTGTGAAAAAGAATCCATTACCTGTGAACTAGAAAAATATTTGCCTGAAGTGAATCAGAGACCAGATTTATTGATAGGAAATCTGGCCATAGAAATTCAATGTAGTCCGTTAAGTGTTCAACGATTGGTAGAAAGAACGCATTCTTATCAAAGATATGGCTATATTCCTATTTGGATTTGTGGGAAAAAATTGTTCTCTAATCATCAATATTTAGGAGAAGTAACAAAAAATTTATGCAATTATTCCGATAATATAGGATTTTATCTTTGGGCAGCAGATTGGGAAACAGAAGAAATAATAGTGTATTTTCATATCGAAGAAGATTGGAAAAAGAGAGTATATTTTTCCAGAAAAAGCTGGCGCTTTTATACAAGTTCTTTTTTACAGATATTATGTTTCCCAAACCAATCAACAATTCATCATCAAAGAATATTTAATATTGGAGAATTGCTACACGGCTATTATGCTGAATTAAATAAAAAATTGAATAAAAAAGATGAGAAAATTCGGGTTGTTCAATCAGTATTATATAACAATCATTTTCATCTTCTTACGTTGCCAAGCTGGTTTTATTTTCCAGGGGTGCATCTGTTTTGTTGTAGAGGATCAGATATTTTATTGAAAATCAAAATTTGGAGATTGGTAGCCTGTTTAGATCAGAATGTTATTGAGAAGAAAAAGCTGAGTGATATGCTGAAAAGGGAGATCGAACAATCAGAGGAACTATTATATGAAATGCCTAACGTTTCTAAAAGGGAGATTAAAAAGTACTGTGTCAATCAGCTACTCAATCATTTGATTGCCTGTGGCCATTTGGTAAAAAATTCAGACGGATGGAAAATAGAGGCAAAAAGAGACACTCAAAACCCATCTGAACTTTATCAATGGCTCAAAAGAATGGAAAATAAGTGTTTAATCAGTGCTACTCCGATAAAAAATGTGATAAGATGAATTTATAGTAAGAATAATTTAAAAGGAGCAGGCGCAATGAGTCAAACAAAACAATTACCAGAACGATCAACACTACCAGTAGAGAAGACATGGGACTTGACGAAGATTTTTAGAGATGACCAAGCATTTGATGATGCATATAAAGCTTTGGAAGAGAAGTTAAACGAAGTTGAGCAATACCAAGGGACATTAAAAAACGGTAGCGAAGCATTTTTAAGCAGTATTGAACTGTTATTGGATGTCTACCGTCAAATTGAAGTGATTTACGTTTACGCTCATTTAAAAAACGATCAAGATACCACCAATACAACCTATCAGGCATTATATGCTAGAGCTAGCTCTCTATTAGCTCAAGCGAGTGAAGCTGTTTCATGGTTTGAACCAGAAGTATTATCTTTAAATGATGACTTAATCTGGGGATATTTTGCTGATAATTCTGAATTAGAGATCTATCGTCATTTTATAGAAAATATATTGAGTGATCGTCCGCATATTTTATCTGCTGATCAAGAAGCATTACTGGCCGGAGCAGGAGAGATTTTTGAAGCATCTAGCAATACATTTTCTATTTTAAATAACGCAGATCTTAAATTCCCAGTTATTGAAAATGAAAATGGAGAAAGTATCCAGCTTACACATGGTGTTTATGGACAATTAATGGAAAATACGGATAGAAAAGTTCGTGAAGAAGCGTTTAAAGCTCTATATAGTGTTTATGAGCAATTTAAAAATACCTTTGCTCAAACATTGAGTTCACATGTTAAGGCCCATAATTATAAAGCTAAAGTTCGGAAGTATTCTTCTGCAAGAGAAGCGGCTTTAAGCGGCAATCATATACCAGAAAGTGTTTATGATACGTTAATAGACGTAGTGAATCAAAACTTACCTTTACTTCATCGTTATGTATCGTTGCGTAAACGTTTATTGAATTTGGACGAATTGCATATGTATGATATGTATACACCGATTCTAGGGGAGGCTTCAATTAAGTATTCTTATGAGGAAGCAAAAGAAAAAGCAATGGATGCTTTGAAACCGTTGGGGACTGATTATTTAAACATCGTCAAAACTGCTTTTAGTGATCGTTGGATAGATGTAATCGAGAACCAAGGTAAACGCAGTGGTGCCTATTCATCAGGAGCATATGATACAGCTCCATACATTTTAATGAACTGGCATGACAGTTTAGACCAACTCTATACATTGGTTCATGAAATGGGTCACAGTGTTCACAGTTACTTTACTCGCACGAATCAACCTTATGTTTATGGCGATTATTCAATTTTTCTAGCGGAGATTGCTTCAACGACCAATGAAAATCTTTTGACTGAATATCTGTTGGAGACTGAAACAGATCCTAGAATTCGTGCATATGTGTTGAATCATTATTTAGATGGTTTCAAAGGAACCATCTTTAGACAAACACAATTTGCTGAGTTTGAGCATTTTATCCATACGGAAGATGCCAAAGGTACGCCTTTAACAAGCGAATATTTGAGCAATTATTATGGGGATTTGAATCAGAAATATTATGGTTCAGAGGTTACGAAGGATCCTGAAATTTCATTAGAGTGGTCGCGAATCCCTCATTTTTATTATAATTATTATGTCTATCAATATGCGACTGGTTTCTCTGCTGCATCTGCTTTAGCAGGTAAAATTTTAGCGAATGAGCCAAATGCATTGGATAATTATTTGACTTACTTGAAATCAGGAAGTAGTGATTACCCTATAGAGGTGATGAACAAAGCAGGAGTGGACATGACAAAACCTCAGTATATCAAAGATGCCATGACTGTTTTTGAAACAAGATTAAAAGAATTAGAGAAACTAGTAGAAACTTTGGAACAATAAAAAACGACAAATCCCGCTTTTCTCAGTTTGAAAGCGGGATTTATCGTTTTTTTGAAATTAAAGTAGATGTAAATGACCGCGTGGAACATGAGGGTCATTATAATGATTCAACTCAAAATTCTCATGAAAGTAGTGCATATTTTCTTCAGATGTTTCACATAGTTTCTTGATTTCATCCATTGATTCGCAGTCTTCAACTAAGACACCAAAATCACGATCACAAGTATAGTTGTATACTACCGCTGAAGGGTGTTTCACAATCCCCATTTCACGAGCTATTTGTTGATCTGTTTGGAATGATTCTTTCACGAATTCTGATTGGCGATCAGCTTTGAACATATCTAAATCGCCGCCAGCTTCAACCACTAATTTTTCAGATAGTTCTAAAGAGTAAGGGATGTTATCTATAGCTACGGCTTGTTGTAAACCGAGTAATAAGTGTCTCCCTTTTTTCTTTCCTTGTAACTGAGCTGCTTTATAATCTAATGCAGCTGAATATACGTCTTCAAATAATTGGTTACGTTGCTCAATATCATGAGACGGTATATTAAATAATTTTATTAAGTGGTTAATTGTTTTCATGTTAACCAATGGAATAAAGCGAAATTGAATTTTTTTATTTTCAGTTTCTACTAATTTTAAAATATCCTTTTCTACGTTGAGACAAATGCCCCCTAAAGGATTAACGAACAGATAGATTTCAATCATTCATACTTCCTCCAATTTGACCCTTTTTGCGACTAGATACCATTTCTCAACTAAGTGTTCCTAATTTATCAGAAAATCTAGGAAAAATGAAATGATATGATTTACCATTATAACTTCTTAATTTTTCTTTTTTGAGCTTAACATCATTCGTTGGATTTTATTTGGTGACGGGCATTCTTTGAGATTCAAAGTATTTAGCAGAGAAAGAAAATTTTTTCTGCCTACAGCTGCGTCATCCACTTCTAATTCTAGTTCGAAATCATGTTGCTCGTTGTACCAACTTTCATCTAGCGCGAGTAAACCTTGGGGAAGTTTTTTTTCTGCACGTTTCGTTGTTAAGCTGCCGATTAAACGTAAATCATCTTTATTGATTCCTAAAGTCAGTAACTTTTTGTAAACATTTCCGTGATCCGGAAATGTAGCCGACTGAACAATTGTTTGTGCTTCTTCAAAAGATAAAGCATCATTAATTTCAAGTAATCCAACTTTTTCAGGTATCTTTAAGGTGATTTCTGCATTGTTTGGTAAAATGCGAACTCTTAAACCGATTTTTCTTTTCTTTAATTGAAAATCATCTGAATCAAAATAGTGATTAACTTGTGTGAAGAAATGATTTTCATTTAGTTGAAAGTAGTCCACAGTATGTGAAAATTCTTTTTTAGATAGTAATGTTTTAAATTCGATTTCTAAATTTTCACTCACTGTTTTTTAACCCACTCTCTTCAATTTAATTCAATTTTTACACACTTTACCTATTTACGTCAAGAAAAGTGAACTAGAAGTTAAAAAATAAACAATTGTTGGAAAAATTCATACAATTTCTCAAATTATCCTTTTTTCTCCGTCTCTATGGTAAAATAAGCTGTGAATCAAATTCAAAGAAATAGAGGGATAAGGATGGAGAAAGAGTGGGAGCTTTTTCTGGCACCGTATGAACAGGCTGTTGGAGAAATGAAAGTTAAGCTGCGCGGTATCCGTAAGCAGTTTCGAGAACAAAATAAACATACACCTATTGAGTTTGTAACAGGACGTGTAAAACCTGTTGATAGTATATTGACTAAAGCTGCATTACGTCATATTCCTGTTGAACGCTTAGAAGAAGAGATGCAAGATATTGCAGGACTTAGGATTATGTGCCAATTTGTAGAGGACATTCGTCAAGTAGTTGATATCATACGTAACAGAAAAGATCTACATATTATTCAAGAACGAGATTATATTACGAACAAAAAAGAAAGTGGTTATCGTTCTTATCATTTAGTAATTGAATATCCAGTTCAATTGATTACTGGAGAAAAAAAGATTTTAGCTGAAATTCAAATCCGTACATTAGCAATGAATTTTTGGGCAACGATCGAGCACTCTTTAAATTATAAATATCAAGGTGTATTTCCAGAAGAAATGAAAGAACGGTTGCAAAGGGCTGCCGAAGCTGCCTATCAATTAGATGAAGAGATGTCTACAATCCGTGAAGAAATTCAAGAAGCGCAGCATTGGTTCTCTCATGGCAGAGGAAAATCAAAAAACAATTATTATCAGCGGCTAACAGATAAGCAACAAGAACAAAAAAGAGAACAGGAGAAGTGAGATGAAAGTAGCAATTGTTCATAACCATGAACAAAAATCAAGAGAAGTTACCCGACACTTGCTTTTACTTTTGAAAAAAAATAGTATTGAGATAGATGAGCACCACCCAGATCTTGTAATATCAGTTGGTGGTGATGGGACGTTACTATCTGCTTTCCATCGTTTTAGTCATCTATTAGATCAAGTGAGTTTTTTAGGGGTTCATACAGGACATTTAGGATTTTACACAGACTGGCGAGATTATGAATTGGAAGAATTGGTTCAAAGTCTTTTGATTCATCAGGAAAAAAGTATTAGCTATCCCTTATTAGATGTGAAAATCAGTTTTCAAACGGATAAACCGGATAAACACTTTTTAGCATTGAATGAATCAACCATCAAACGAGCAAACCGTACGATGGTAGCCGATGTTTTTATCAAAGATGAATTATTTGAACGTTTTAGAGGAGATGGCTTATCCGTTTCAACGCCAACAGGTTCAACGGCTTACAATAAAAGTATTGGAGGCGCAGTGCTTCATCCAAGTATCAATGCCTTTCAATTAGCCGAAATTGCTTCATTGAATAATCGTGTATTTAGGACGCTGGGCTCCCCCATTGTGATTGCACATACTGAATGGGTAGAAATAAAATTACAAGAAAGCAATGATTATTTGATTACGGTGGATCAATTGGATATTTATCAAGATGATATCGAAGCAATATATTATCGAATTGCAGATGAGCGGATTCATTTCGCTTCTTATAGACACATGCATTTTTGGCATCGGGTGAAAGATGCCTTTATTAGTGAGGATTAATGAATCAATGGAATTTAATTGGACAGTTGAAAAAGAAGGACCGCAGCAATTAAAATATTTTTTAAAAGATCAAGGGATTTCCAAAGGTCTGTTGGCGAAAATCAAGTTTCAAGGTGGGAAAATTGAAGTCAATCAGTCGGTTGAAAATGTATTATTTAAGGTATCAGTAGGGGACCAGATAAGAGTGACGATTCCTGATGAAAAAGAACATGAAACATTACTTGTGGATAATGTACCAATCGAAATTGTTTTTGAAGATGAGCATTATTTAGTGGTCAATAAACCAGCAGGCGTTGCTTCTATTCCTGCGCAATATCACCCAAATGGAACAATGGCTAATCGTGTGAAAGCTTATTACAAAGCGCAACAGTATAAAAACCAGGTCATTCATGTTGTGACTCGTTTAGATCGAGATACGACAGGGTTAATGTTGTTTGCCAAGCACGGATTTGCTCATGCGATGTTAGATCAAGAATTACGCAAAAAAGAAGTCGTTAAAATGTATCAAGCGTTGGTTGGCGGTAATGTTAGCGCGTTAGAGTCTCATGGAACAATTGATTTACCAATTGGTAGAGATCTGTCCTCTATATTGAAACGGACAATAATCGAAAGTGGTCAATTTGCTGAAACGGAGTATTGGTTATTAAAACGTAAAGGCGATCAAGCCCTTGTTAACATTCAATTGCATACAGGCAGAACTCATCAAATCAGAGTGCATTTTGAAGCCGTAGGATGCCCGCTGTTAGGTGATGACATGTATGGAGGGCAAATGGATACAGGAATTGTTCGTCAAGCCTTACATTGCTGTCAATTGAGTTTTATCCATCCCTTTACGAAGCAACGTTTAGAATTAACTTCTCCTTTGGCAGAAGATATGAAAAAAATTGTAGATCAATTATAGATTGAAAGGAGAGATAATCGTGAATGAAGGGCAAGAAATGGAAGATCATTTCTCTTTGTTGTTAGAAACACTTGAAGCACAGCAGATGACTGAGTTTAGAGAGTTATTTTTAGCACTTCATATTTATGAGCAGGGACAATTTTACCAATCTATTGATGAAATTGCCAGAAAGCAAATTTATAGTTATCTGTCTCCAAAAGAATTAGCAGATATGTTTGACGTTATTGAAGAAGATAATGAAAACATGAAAGATTATATCGCTGAGATGCGTCCAAGCTATGCGGCGGAGATGTTGTCGGAAATGTATACCGATAATGCGGTTGACTTGTTAAATATGCTGGACAAAAGTCAAAAAGCTAAGTATTTGAGTTTGATGAGTACTGAAGATGCTGGGGAAATCAAAGAATTACTTCATTATGAAGATGATACTGCAGGATCAATTATGACAACAGAATTTGTGTCGATCGTTGCAAATCAAACGGTTCGTTCTGCGATGTACGTTTTAAAAAATCAAGCAGATGTGGCTGAAACGATTTATTATGTTTATGTAGTGGATCAGGAAAATCATTTAGTCGGTGTTATTTCATTAAGAGATTTGATTGTCAATGATGACGATACAATGATTGCTGATGTCTTAAGTGAACGGGTGATTTCAGTTCATGTTGGTGATGATCAACAAGATGTTGCACAAACGATTCGTGATTATGACTTTCTAGCGCTACCAGTTACAGATTATGACGATCATTTATTAGGGATTGTTACTGTTGATGATATTATTGACGTTATCGATGATGAAGCGGCTAGTGACTACTCAGGTTTAGCGGGGGTCAATGTTGAAGAGGTCAGTGAAAATCCAATCAAAGCTGCATCAAAACGTCTACCCTGGCTAATCACATTATTATTTTTAGGAATGTCTACAGCAACGTTAATTAGCCATTATGAAGAATTAGTAAGTGAAGCAAGTATATTGGCTGTATTCATTTCATTGATTACGGGGACTGCAGGGAATGCAGGTACACAGTCTTTGGCGGTTGCCGTAAGAAGGCTGGCAGTATCAGATGAAAAAGACAATAGCTTTGGTCGTTTGATCATCAGTGAGGTATTGACAGGTTTAGTAACAGGAGCCGTGACGGGAGTGGCAATTTTTATTGTAGTCGGCATTTGGCAACATAATTTTCCTTTGGGGTTTGTAATTGGAATGGCGATGCTTTGTGCAATTACGGTTGCTAATTTAGCAGGAAGTCTGATACCGATGTTGATGGATAAATTAGGTTTTGATCCGGCTGTGGCTAGCGGACCGTTTATCACGACGTTAAGTGATTTGACCAGTGTGTTGATTTATTTTAATATTGCGAGTTTATTTATGCAGTATTTTGTATGAGAAGAAAATGAAAGAGTGTGGATAGACAGAAAATTAGTCTAAAGCTGCATTCTTTTTTTATTGAATTTAACTGCCGATTCAAGAACAAGTTCGGATATATACAACAAATAATTGACAGGATAAATATGTTTTAGTATTATACATACTGACGGTATGTATGGAGGTTCTTATGGCAAGAAACAAATATCCCGAAGAAACAGTGAAAAAAATATTGGATGTTTCAGAAAAATTATTTTTAGAACAAGGGTATGATCATACGACTATTCAAGATATTATCGATCATTTGGGTGGTTTAACAAAAGGCGTGATTTATCATCATTTTAAATCAAAAGAAGAGATTTTTAATACCGTTTTAAAGCAGCGATATGCTATTCATATTACAGATAGAATCGATTCTATGGAGGGCGTTAGTGGATTTGAGAAGATTAGAAAAATCCAATCGATGACATTGCAATCATTGGAACACCAAAAATTAGCTTTTTCTGCAAAATCATTGATTACGAATCCTAGGATTATTGGAGAGCTTTATACAGAAGCTTTTACAACGGTTATTCCATTTATCAAAACCTTAGTGGAAGAAGGGATTGATGATGGATCGATCAACACGGATTATCCTCAAGAAGTATCAGAGTTATTGGTTTTATCTACAAATATTTGGCTGGCTCCATTATTGTATGAGATGAGTGAGCAGGAACTTTTGGATAAATTGATGTTTTTCAAAAAGTTATATGACGGGATAAATTTTCCACTTATTGATGATGCTTATATTAGGGATGTATTAACGATGTATAAAGCGATAAAGGAGTAAAAATGCGTAGGTGCATTTTTATTTTTTAACCAATACATACTAACGGTATGTATTGGTTAAAAAATAAAAAGAGGTGGAAAAAATGATTAATGAAATGAATCGAAAAGTAAATAGGCTGAATAAGAAATTAGGCGTAAAGGTGGAACTTTCTGAACTTAGTAATCGACAAATGAAAAGAAGCGCCGTAATCAATTTAGTTTTAGGGACTGTATTAATTGGTACGGGGGCATATTTGGATAGAAATGATTTATTCTTTTTAGGCGGGCTTGGTTTATTTGGGAGTGCAGTGTTAGGAATCGAATCGAGAAAGATTCAGAAGCAATCAAAATAATAAAATGAGCAAGAGAAGATCAACTATAAGGGTTGAATGTTCTCTTGCTTGCTTTTTTGGTTTTAAACGATGAGTATTAACCTACAATTTTAGTTCCGTGAACTTCATTAACGGATAATGCTTTCACTACAGTATCAAGATTTTGATCCGAAATACCGCCACCTGGTAATAGAATGATTCGGTTAGCAGCGTAATCAATTAAGTCTTTTAAATGATCAAAGTTCTCTTCAATTGCAGTGTCAGCAGGTCCGCCATGGGTTAAGATTCGATCAACATTGTGTTCGACTAACCAATCGATTGCTTTGAATTGATTTTCTTTGCTTAGTTGATCAAAAGCCATGTGGAAAGTGATTTGCAAGCCTTCTGCCGTTTCAATCAATAATTCTAAGGCTTCTTCATCTAACCAGTTATCTGCTGTTAAACAGCCGAATACGACACCATCAGTTCCTATTTTTTTTGCTTCAATCAAATCTGTATGCATAATTTTTAGTTCGATGTCATTGTATACGAAATCGCCGCCTCTAGGTCGAATAATAGTCATTACAGGAATTGATTTTTCTCCCGCATAGGTAACGACTTCTTCAATAACTCCTGTACTTGGTGTTGTCCCGCCAACGGCTAGATTGTCACACAGTTCAATTCGACCAGCACCCTTTCTAATGGCTGTAGGAATATTTGTAAAGTTTTCGGCGCAAAATTCTTTGATCATTGATTCCACTCCTTGTTTTTTCTTCACAGGCATTGTACCACAATTCTGTCTGTTGCCAAAGTCTTCTTCTCGTTGTAAGATAAACAATGGTAGTTTTAAGATAATTTAGGGAATAGGATGTAACCATATGTTGAAAAAAATTGATTCAGCTCGTAATTTTTTAGAAGCTCATTATGATCAATTTCTTTGTCCAGTTTGTAAACAAGCTGTTCAACTGAAAGGATATAGCTTGATTTGTAGAGAAAACCATCAGTTTGATTTATCTAAAAAAGGAACCATTTATTTTATTTCTCATAGTATTCAGACTGACTACAATAAAAAAATGTTGGTTCATCGAGGCAAGATGATTCAAAGTGGGATGTATCAACCATTGTTAGATAAGATGATTGATAGAATGGATATAACAGGAAGTACATTAGATGTTGGTTGTGGTGAAGGCAGCTTTTTAAAAGAGCTTGCAGATAGAGGATTACTAGGGGCTAAATTTGGATTTGACATTTCAAAAGACGGTATTTATTTAGCTAGTAATCAACCAACGGAAGCTTTTTGGTGTGTAGCAGATTTAACGAACTTGCCGTTTGCGGATCAGTCGATGGATACAGTGTTGAATATTTTTTCACCTTCTCATTACCAAGAATTTAATCGTGTATTGAAAAAAGAAGGGACTTTGATTAAAGTGATTCCTGAGTCTGGATATTTAAAGGAATTAAGAGCAGCATTTTATCCAGAAGATGAACGTAAGCAAGCCTATTCTAATGAAAAAGTATTAGCAAAATTTTCAACTGAAATGGATTGTTTGGTGGATGAACGAGTGACCTACACTTTTGAGATCCCAGAAGAAAATCGATTAGATTTATTGGAAATGTCACCATTGGAATGGGGCGTGGCTGAGGAAGTTAAAAAAAGAGTTCAAGATAATCCATTAACAGAAATTACAATTGACGTTCGCATGTTAAAAGGAAAGGTAAGATAGCGCTTACATTTGGTTAATTTGCTAAAAGGTATTGCAAAGCTCCGATAATGGTGTTATATTACATACAAGTTGTTTTTTCATTGGTTTTTATCAGGTTCCTGTTCTGATAAAAGTTAGTGAAAAGAGCTTCACTAACGTAGCGACTCGCAGTGATTGACACCGAGGCGATACGTTTTTTTTATGTGAATTTTTACGAATAAAAAATAAATAATGTGTCATATAAATGAAAGGAAATTGTAATCATGACAAATCATATCGTATTATTTGAACCTCAAATTCCAGCAAATACAGGCAACATTGCTCGGACATGTGCTGCAACAAATTCACCCTTACATCTCATCGAGCCGTTAGGTTTTTCAACGGACGACAAGCATTTGAAACGAGCTGGTTTGGATTACTGGAATGATGTAAATATCACGTATCATAAAGATTTGGCTGCATTTTTAACACATATTGGAGATCAGCCGCTTCATTTGATTACGAAGTTCGCAAACCAAACATACAGTGAAATCAATTATACTGATACGCAGGATCATTACTTTATGTTTGGAAAAGAAACAACAGGTTTACCAGAAGAATTTATGCGGGAAAATGAAGAAAAATGTTTACGTATTCCTATGAATGATGAGCATGTTCGCTCGTTGAATTTATCTAACACAGTTGCGTTAGTGGTTTATGAAGCTTTACGCCAACAAGAATTTCCTGCATTAGAATTAAAACATCATTATGAAAATGACAAATTAGACTAAAAAATAATAGAGAATTTAGACTAAAAGTGAGTATATCTAGATCATTTAACTCACCCTTTATTCGGTTTTTAGGGGTTCAAGATATAACTGTTAGAATTATATCTTGAACCCGCTATTTTTTTGGCTAGTCTATCTATAAAAAGTTATTCATGTAATTCCAAAGGCAAGCCGTCAGGATCGAAAAAGAAAGTCATTTTTTCGCCTGTGAATGTATCTGTTCTTAAGGGTTCACATTCGATTCCCTTGGTAGCTAAAAAGGCGATCACTTCTTCTATATTGTCAATCTTAAAAGCTAAATGCCTTAGACCTAAAGCTTCTGGATAAGAAGGCCTTTTAGGAAAAGCAGAAGAAATAAAAAGTTCCAATTCATGAACACCGAGTTTTAAATCAAGTTTGACATCATTTTTATCTTCTCGTCGATGCTCTCTTATAACCTCAAAACCCAGTTTTTCTACATAAAATTCCTTTGTTTTTTGATAATCAGAACAATTAATAGCAATGTGATGAATCTGTTTAAAGAACAAAATTAAATCCTCCTAATTTAAATGTTGCCAAGTCTTCTTAGCAACTGGATAATTATATTTATTATAACTTACTTCTTTTTTGAATCATAATTAGACAGAGTCCTTTTGTTAAATGGAATTTTTATAATGAAAATGATACACTAGATAAGATGAAGAACGAAAAAAAACAAACAGGCTTAAGGGAGCAAGAACATGAAATTATATTTTACTCGTCATGGAAAAACAGAATGGAATCAAGCGTTGCGTTTTCAAGGGATGAGCGGTGATTCTCCATTGCTTCCAACAAGCTATGATGAAATAAAATTACTAGGTCAAACCATCAAGCATGTTCCGTTTGAAAAAATTTTCTCAAGTACTTCTCCTCGTGCGAAGAAAACAGCTCAAGGGATTAATAAAGAATTAGAGAAGCCTGTAGAGATTATTTATACAGATCAGTTAAAAGAACTTGGCCTTGGTGATTTAGAAGGACAATCTATTTTGGAAATGAGAAAAATTTATAGTCAAGAGTTGGATCATATGCGTTACAGACTAGATCGATATAATCCAGAAGCATTCCAAGGAGAACCGATTGAACAAGCGATTTCTCGTATTTCCTCTGTTGTGGAACAAGCAATCGATACAGGGAAAGGGCCGTTTCTTTTTGTCGGACATGGGGCAGCTTTAACGGCGGCAATACAATCTCTTGCTGGAAAAGAATTAGCTGAATTACGCAGTATGGGTGGGTTGAAAAACAATAGTTTATCCATCTTGGAGACCACCAAAAACAAGCAAAATCGATCCTATACGTTAAATTTGTGGAATGATGATTCCTTTTTATTATAGAGGTAGTTGAAGAAAAAAGCGAGGTGATATCGATGGATCCATTAGTTGGAGAAGATGAAAAAGAATATGTGGTCGGACAAGTTCAAGCCATTTTTTTTCAAAATCCAAGTAATTTTTATAAAGTTTTATTGATTAAAATAACGGATACGAATACAGATTATTTAGAAAAAGAAATTGTGGCAACAGGCAGTTTTGGTCAAATTCAGGAAGAAGAGATCTATCGATTTTTTGGGCATTTTGTTGACCATCCTCGCTATGGAAAACAATTTCAAGTAGATAATTATCAACAAGAGCGTCCAACATCTGCCAATGGTGTTGTAAACTATCTTTCGAGTGAAAAGTTTCCAGGTATTGGCAAACGAACTGCAGAAAAAATAGTGGAAATTTTAGGTGAAGATGCTATTGATCGAATCATAGAAACACCTGATGTGCTAGAGGAAGTTCCACAATTAAATGAAAAAAAACGTCAAACAATTATTGAAACGATCCGTTTGAATCATGGAATGGAACAGGTGATTGTTGGTTTAAATCGGTATGGATTCGGCAGTCAGCTTTCGTTTACGATTTATCAAACATATAAAGAAGAGACTTTGGATGTTATTCATGAGAATCCATATCAATTGGTTGAAGACATTGAAGGAATCGGTTTTAAACGAGCAGATAATATTGCAGAACAATTAGGAATCGAAGCTGATTCAGATAAACGTGTGAGAGCCGCAATCACTCATGAAATTTTTCAACATTCCGTTCGATCAGGAAACACCTACGTAGAGGCGGAGATGTTGCTAAATGAAACGATCAATACTCTTGAAGCCAGTCGTCCTGTTGAGATTTCTTTGGATCAAGTGGCTGAACAAATTATCCATCTGGTAGAAGAAGGTAAAATTCAGCAAGAAGGCACCAAGCTTTTTGAAAATAGTTTGTATTTTTCAGAGTGGGGAATTGGAACATCCATTCAAAGACTTCTTTCCCGTAAAAAAGAAATTAAATACGATAAAAAAGAGATTGAAAAAAATATTCGAGCAATCGAAAAACGCTTAGGAATTCTTTATGGTGATTCTCAGCAAGCAGCAATTGAAGAAGCGATCAAATCCCCCTTATTTATTTTAACAGGCGGCCCAGGGACAGGGAAAACGACTGTAATTAATGGAATTGTCTCGTTATTTGCGGAATTAAATGGTCTTTCATTAGACATAAAAGAGTACACGCAAGATATGTTTCCTATTTTACTAGCGGCTCCCACAGGACGTGCAGCAAAACGTATGAACGAAACAACTGGCTTACCAGCAAGTACAATTCATCGCTTACTTGGTTTAACCGGGCGAGAGAAAAATCCGAGTATGACAGCTAAAGAGCTAGAAGGTGGACTATTAATTGTCGATGAGATGTCAATGGTGGATACTTGGCTGGCTAATACATTGTTCAAAGCGATTCCAACGAATATGCAAGTCATTTTTGTTGGTGATAAGGATCAATTACCTTCAGTAGGACCAGGGCAAGTATTGCACGATCTACTGCAAATCAATGAAATTCCGAAAAAAGAATTGACTGAAATTTATCGGCAAGGGGATGGTTCAAGTATTATTCCTTTAGCTCATGATATTAAACAAGGGAAGTTGCCCAAAGATTTTACAGTTAATCAAAAGGATCGCTCTTTTTTCCCAAGTGATGTCTATCATATTGAAACCTACGTCCGTCAAATCGTGACCAAAGCCAAAGCAAAAGGATTTTCGCCGCAAGATATTCAACTATTAGCACCGATGTATCGAGGGGCTGCCGGCATCGATGCATTGAATAAAATGATGCAGGAAATTTTTAATCCTAATGATGGAAGTAAAAAAGAAGTAAAATGGAATGAATCGGTTTATCGAATTGGGGATAAAGTCCTTCATTTAGTCAATACACCAGAGCTGAATGTCTTCAATGGAGATATGGGGGAAATTGTCGGGATTATTTTGGCAAAGGATTCTGAGGATAAAGTTGATGAGTTAGTGATTCAATTTGATAATAATGAAGTAAGTTATAAGCGAAATGAATGGAATAAAATCACACTTTCCTATTGTTGTTCGATTCATAAAGCGCAAGGCAGCGAGTTTAAGATGGTTATTTTACCGATGGTTTATCAATATCATCGTATGTTGCAACGTAATTTACTTTATACGGCGGTGACTAGAAGTAAGGATATTCTCATTTTACTTGGTGAGGTACAAGCTTTTAATACCTGTGTTGCACATGAATCAGCTAGTCGTTTAACCATGTTAAAAGAGCGGATCACTAGTGCAGACGATATGACTTTAACGACAAGATTACAGCTAGAAGCGTATGAAGAAGGGATAAGTAAAGAGTCACCGTTCTCAGACGCACAAGAAAAAAATTCTGTTGTATATGAAGAGGTTAAAAAGGAAAAGACTCCTTTAGTTGAAGAAGAGGCAGAACCAGTTGCAACGAAACCTAACATAGAAAAAATATCTTTATTCAGTGAGCCTGCTGAAGAAATAAAGGAACAAGTTGAAGCTGAAATGGCGCGCTTATTGACGCCTGATTTAGTTATAGCCAAGACAATCGATCCAATGATTGGAATGGAGCAAACAACACCGTATGATTTTATGAACTGATTGATAGATCCCATGTGAGTGGATAGGACTCAAAGAGTTGTATCTTACTCACTATTTTTTATTTTATAGAACTATTTCTTGCTTTAAGATTCAATTGATGTATATAATAACAAACAACACGTAAAAGGTGTTTTAGCTAGTTATCATTGTAGAAATGAGGGAAGAGAATGGAAAAGAAAACACAATCGGGAAAAATTGACACGGACACATTCTTGGCACAAATCGGAAATCATCAAAATCCAGTGACTGGATCGATCAATACGCCTCTTTATTTTTCAACAACGTATGAGCATCCAACGCTAGGTGAGTCGACGGGCTATGATTACACGAGAACTAAAAATCCAACGAGAGAAGTATTGGAGTCAGCGCTAGCTGTTTTGGAAAATGGTACAGTTGGATTAGCGACTAGCTCAGGAATGAGTGCTGTTCAATTAGTTTTCAGTCAATTTCCAGTAGGTAGTGAAATTGTTGCTTCTAGGGATTTATATGGCGGGAGTTACCGCTATTTTCAAGAGTTAGAAAAACAAGGCGTGTATCAATTTATCTATGTTGATGATGAAGCTGGTTTTGAAACCAAAATTACAGATAAGACAACGGCTGTCTTTATTGAAACACCGACAAATCCATTAATGAGTGAAGTATCAATTGAACGAATTGCAGCAATTTCGAAAAAACATCAAGCGCAATTAATTGTTGATAATACTTTTTATACCCCTTTAATTCAGCGTCCCTTAGATTTAGGTGCAGACATTGTGTTACATAGTGCAACGAAGTATTTAGGTGGTCATAATGATTTATTGGCAGGCGCTGTGGTAGCAAGGTCAAAAGAAGTAGGGGCGCAATTAGCTTATCAGTTGAATACGACTGGTGCTGTTTTGTCACCATTTGATAGCTGGCTTTTGATTAGAGGGCTAAAAACGTTGGCGTTGCGGATGGAAAGGCATGAAAAAAATGCGCAAGCTGTCGCCAAATATTTACAAACGAATGCAAAAGTCAAAGAAGTTCTGTATCCAGGTCGCGGCGGTATGTTAAGTTTTAAAATAAATAAGCAAGAGCAGATTAAGGATTTTTTACGGAATTTATCGATTTTTACCTTTGCGGAAAGTTTAGGTGGAGTGGAGAGCTTGATTACCTATCCAACAACACAAACACATGCCGATATACCCGAAGGTCTGAGAGAGTCATATGGATTGACACCAGATTTATTAAGAATTTCAGTTGGGATAGAAGCGAGTGAGGATTTAATTGCGGATTTGAAACAAGCATTTGAACAGTTGAATTAAAAACAAGTGTTTAAGGAATAGCTTAAAGCTATAAAGCTATGAATAAAAAGGTGGGAGCAGAAGCGTTCAGCTTCACCCCACCTTTATTTTGGCGACATATTTTTCTGTTCATACTTAGAACCAAAATAATCTAACCTCAGTACCAAAAGAGATATCTGTACTTCTTTTTCCCAATATTTCACCGTCTGCATGCACGTATTGAGGTAGTGTAGAAACGATTCGAAATTTGCTAGATTGATAATGATGAAAGTATTTTGAATCCATTTGTTTTTTTTGAATCAATAAAATAATTAACCAAAGAATCTTAAATATATTGATACGTTCCACTAAAACAAAATCCATCACTGGTTTACGCGGATTGGCAATTGGAGCAATTGAAACACCACCACCAAAATATGGATGATTGGTTATAGTACATAAAAAAGCGCGATCAAATTCAAGGTTTTTTCCGTTCATTTCTACGAGAATAGGAAAGCCTTTCTGAGTGAATAATACCTTTAAAATAGAAAAAATATAAGACAAAGACCCCATGTTGAATTTGTTTAATGCATGTTTTGATGTAGAAGTGTTCGCTGCTTGTACGATTGCCCCATCTAAACCAATACCGATATTGTTGACAGCCAGACCAGACTCATCTTGAATTGATTCATCATAAGTAATCACTTGGATTTCTTGCGGAGCGTCAGCTTTAAGTAGTTGCAGAAAAGCATTTTCAGCTTGTCTGGCAATTCCTACCCCGCGAGCAAAATCATTCCCTGAACCGCAAGGAATGTACCCAATAGGAATTTTCGGATCAAATGCTTGTAAAGCATTGAGTATACTATGTAACGTGCCGTCTCCTCCTAGTACAACTAAAAGCGGAAATAAATCAGTGTCCAATTCCTCAGACCAAGGAATCAATGTATTTTCAGCTAGATTTTGGGCAATTTCAATTTCATGTCCTGCATGATCGGTGTAAAAAGTTGTATAATCAATATTGGCTGTTTGCAATTGTTTAATGATTTTCACCGCTGTTTTGCGGCCAGTTCCGCCGCCAGCATTCCCATTGATCACGAGATAAAAATGTTTCTTCATTTCTTTCCTCCTTGTACAAGTTCTTATTATAACAGACCAGAGAAAATTTAAGAATGCTAGATGCTTGAAAAGAATGAGAAAAAGCTTGTTCCAGTTTATTTATATAGTTTAGCATTGTAGAATCATCAAAATTGAGCTATAATGCCTACGTATCATTTTTTGAGAAGGAAATTCTCGACAAGGTTCATCAACCATCCCTTGTAAAAAAACTCGGAGAAAGAAGGGGAAACTATGCAAAATACTGTTACATCCAACAGTAAGGTAAAAACAATTGCTATGAATGGAATTGTGATGGCGTTATATTTAGGACTAACGATTTTAGTAGCACCCGTTTCATCAGGACCGATTCAAGTTAGAATTTCAGAAAGTTTGAATCATTTAGTGGTCTTCAATCGAAAATTGATGTGGGGCGTTTTAGGTGGAGTAGTCGTTTATAATTTTTTCTTTGGCTTTGGAGCTATGGATGCATTATATGGCGGGTTTCAATCATTGCTTGCGCTTGGATTAACAGCTATGCTACAAAAAAGAGTACCTAATGTTATTGCTCGCTTGACACTGAATACGTTGTTTTTCACTGCAACCATGTGTATTATTGCTTATATGTTGGCACCAAATGGCGGAGCTGCTTTTTGGGGGAATTATGCGACATTAGCGCTTAGTGAATTTGTAACGATGGCAGTAGCTGCACCAGTCATGTACTGGATTAATAAATCCGTTCATTTTGAAAAGCGACTGTGATTGATAGATAGGAATGTACTAGATAGAGGCTAAATCAAGACGAAGTATTGTTTTGATTCAGCCTCTTAAAGTTTTCTCACCATTTTCATGAAAAACTTTACTGTTCCTCGTAAGTAAATTATGATAAGGTAAGAAAGAAGCAAAAATGTAGAGGAGTTTTTTTATAATGTTTGAATTTAAAATCGGTATTGATGCGACAGAGCATGATAAATTTGTAGAAAACCATCCGTTATGCAATTTATTACAATCATCTTCATGGGCGAAAGTCAAAGACAATTGGGGTTCTGAAATTGTCGGTGTCTATGAGGATGGACGATTAATTGCATCTAGTTTAGTTTTGATTAGACCATTACCATTGAAATTATCAATGCTATATACACCGCGCGGCCCAATTATGGATTATAACAACAAAGAACTTGTAGGCTTCTTTTTTAAAGAGTTAAAGAAATTTGGTAAAAAACATCGAGCATTGTTTGTAAAGATGGATCCAACAGTTCACTATAAAGATTTCCATCTTGGGGAAGAACAAACGGTTGATCCAATGGCTCAACCGATTATTGACACTATTATCGCAAGTGGTGCTAAACATCAAGGGCTAACAATGGAGATGGACGCAACGATTCAGCCTCGTTTTCAGGCAAATATCTATAAAGAAAACTTTAGCGAAGAGCAACTATCAAAAAGTACCAAGAAAATGATGAAGCAAGCGCAAAAAAAAGGTGTCACAGTTAAAATGGGACATACTGAGTTAGTAAGTGATTTTGCCAAAGTCATCGAATTAACAACAGAACGTCAGAATATCTCACTAAGAAATAGTGAATATTTTGAAAAATTATTAGCCATTTACCCTGAAAATTCTTTTATCATGCTAGCAGAAGTAAACTTAAAAGAACGCTTTGAAGAAACCAAACAGCGCTTTGATAAAAATAAAGAAGACTTAGCAAACCTAAAAGAAAATCAAGTCAAAAAGCGTCATAATTTAGAGGAATTAGATTTTTCTTTAACACGTGAAATGACAGAGCTTGAAGAAAATATTGCCCATTCAGGGGATATCGCAGTTATTGCTGGAGCTTTGGCAATCACATTCGGCTCAACAAGTGAAATCCTTTATGCTGGAATGGATGACCGTTATAAACGATATATGCCAGCATATTTAACATGGTACGAAGCAATCAATGAATGTTTTGAACGTGGATGCACTTCTTGTAATATGGGTGGCTTAGAAGGAAGCTTAAATGATGGACTTATTAAATTTAAGTCTAACTTTAATCCAACCGTAAATGAATTTATTGGTGAATTTGATTTACCTGTGAATGGCTTGTTGTTTAAGGCAAGTGAGTATGCCTACAAATTGAAAAAACAGAAGAAATAGGCAAGCTAAAAAAATAGAACCTAGACAACATTATTTTTGTCTAAGTTCTATTTTTTTATAATTTCTGTGTTGCATTATTTTTGACTAAACGTAATAATACAGAAGCTACACCTACAGTAGCAACAGCAGCTACTAAGGCTTCAATAAGCCCGCTTGTAAAAATAACGGTCAGAATTCCTGTATAAATCGCTGTACCACTTGCACCAATGCTTTGGGCATAAGAATCCTTAAATAGAAAATAAATCAAGTTCATCACAAGAATTGTATTTGTGGCAGAACCTAGAAATCCGGCAATAAATAGGCTAATACTTTGAGAAGTTGGTTTATTTTTTGTCAGCTTTTTGATCCCCATAAAAACAAAGTAAGGAACAATCCCAATTAAAATTCTAGGCACGATAGCAACAATGAGTGCCTTAAAACTTCCATGATCTGTACCAATCACTGGAATAAATGGTGAAAAGATAAATGATAACGGAGACACAACGATGGTGCTGCGAATCATACTGATTATGCCAAAGACGCCACCTAAAAAAGCACCGATTCTTGGGCCTAAAAGTATTGAAGCAATAATTACTGGAATATGCATCGTTGTTGCATTAATTGGACCAATTGGAATAAAACCCAAAAATGGAACAGCAGATAATAAAATTAAGATTGCTAAAAACATAGCAGTTAATGTGAAGGTTTTTGTGTTTTTCATAAATGACTCCTCAAAATTATTTTGCTAAAACAGCATTAATACTCTCAACGATATCTTCTACTGTGGCAAGAGCACCGCGACCAAAATCACCACAAGCTAACAATGCTTCTCGTGGGATGATTTCCTGATACCCAACGTCTTTTAGTATGTTTATATTTCGTTGTGTTATCGGATTTTGATACATGTAGGTATTCATTGCAGGAGCAACGAATTTTGGAACATCTTCTTTTAAAGCCAATGCAACCGTCGATAACATATCATCTGCAATGCCGTTAGCCAATTTAGCCAAGATATTAGCAGAAGCTGGGGCAACTAGAAACAAATCGGCTTTTTTAGCTAACTCAATATGATTGATTTTATCAGGTGTAATTTCTTCCATGACATCTGTATGCACTGGATTTTTTGACAGAGATTGTAAGGTTAATGGTGTGATAAACTTTGTGCTATTGGTTGTCATAATGACTTCAACATTGTAACCCAATTTGGTGAATTGACTGGTTAGATCAGCTGCTTTATAAGCGGAAATACTGCCAGAAACACCTAATAAAATAGTTTTCATGATCGACTCCTCCATTTTTCTTCAACATTTTTTACGATTAGTTGAGCAATTTCAGCTTTCGTTTGGGCTTGTTGAGTACGCCCGTTTTCATCAATTAAAATACCTTTGTGCTGATTGCCGTGAATTTCCTCAAGATCATTTGCTAAGATAAAATCACAAGCATTTTTAGTTAGAATCGTTTGACCCACAAGGATCAATTCTTCCGTAGAAACTCCTACAAGTAATTTAAATCCAACAAGAACAGCTTGAGGTTGTTTCTCTCGGAGCATTGCAATTATTTTAGGGTTTTTCTTCAAAAAAAGCAAGAGACGATCGGTTCCAGATGGGATTTTTTTTCTTGTTGGATAGTTTGTCCAATTTCATCTAGACTTAAGTGAAGAGCTTCTGTTAAGGTGTTTAAATCAGATAAATCTCCGTGGTTCAATAGATTTGTTGCAAGTTTTTCAATAAATCGATCTTCTGATAGGGTTGTTTCCGTGGTAAAGTCACTAACGGCCATACTATGAATAATACTATCGAATTGTTGGTGCTTAAATTGGTCAAGTAAAGCTGTTTCTAATTCTTTCGTTGTTTCAATTTTTATAAGTGTTAAATTCTGGTCAGTAGCAGGTTGAACTGCTTGAGGCGTAGTCACATAAGTCACACGATGTCCGCGTGCTAAAAAGGTTTCTGCAATTATTTTTCCTAATCGACCTGTAGAATGATTCGTAATCGAACGAACGGTATCAATTTTTTCAGAGGTTCCACCTGCTGTAATCAAAATATTCATTTATTCATTGTCCCTTTCTTCTATGCTAACAATCGTACGACCAATATGAGTGCCTGTCTGTAGCTGATTTAAGGTTGCTGTTAGTTCTTGTAAGGCTATTTCATTCGTAAGTTCATGACTACTAACATTCAAATCAGTGGCTAAGCGTTGCCATATTGCTAAACGAGGCTTCATTGGAACATTGACTGAATCAATACCTAAAAGATTAACACCTCTTAAAATAAAAGGTAAAACAGTCGTGTTCAAAGAAATTCCAGCCGCATTTCCACAAACCGCAACACTTCCGCTATAATGAAGTTGGGGCAATAAGGCACACAGGACATTACCGCCAACCGTATCAATAGCAAAATCAATGGTTTGTTTGGCTAGTGGTTTGATTTTTTCTGGCATAAATTCATCCAATAAATATACGTCAGTTGCTCCAATTTTTTTGAGTGTTTCGATCGCCGATTTTTTTCGACTTAATGCAATAATATTGCTGTAACCTAAGTGTCTTAACATGGCGATCGCTAAACTTCCAACACCACCTGATGCTCCAGTAATCACAATAGAGGTTTCTTTATTTTCCCTTAATCCATGATTTTCAAGAGCTTGAACTGATAAAGCAGCAGTAAAGCCGGCAGTTCCAAAAACCATTGCTTCTCTTAAACTTAATCCTTCTGGTAAAGGAACAATCCAGTCTCCAGGAACGCGAGCAATTTCAGCAAAACCTCCTGTATGGCTGACACCTAGTCCATACCCTGTCACTAGAACTTTTTGTCCAACTTCAAAACGAGGATCATCAGAAGTCAGAACGGTTCCGCTTAAATCAATACCAGGAATCATTGGATACTCTCGAATAACGCCGCCGTTATTTTTTGCGGCTAATGAATCCTTATAGTTTACTGAGGAATAGGCAACTTTAATTATGACGTTTCCTTCAGAAAGATCGTTAAGAGTTAAGGTTTCGATGTGTGTGGTTACAGCTTCGTTTGTCTTTTTTACAGTAAATCCAGAAAAATTGTTCATAATACTCCTCCTAGGTAATAAAATCAATATTTTTGGTCGCAATTATTGGGTGAAAATAGATATGATTATTTTATAGACGTTATTTTCTTTTATATCGTATAAGCAGATAACATTGTTTAGTTCCAACGTTACTATCATAACATATTCTCTTTTTATCTTAAGCAAATTCTTCTTGAAGAACCCTTCTTAATAAAAGAAAAATGAGTTAGAATAGAGAGGACATCGTTCATTGTATGGAAGAAGCAATAGATAATCAATTTTATCAGGTGAAAGGAATTAGTTTGTTGAAATTTAAAATTGGAATGCGAACGTTTAAAACGGGATTAAGTGTCTTTTTTTGTATCTTGGTCAGTATTTTATTGAAGCGAGAAACCTATGTAGTTGCGGCAATTACAACGGTTTTTACCTTAAGAGAAGATATGGAAAATACACTTAAATATGGAAAACATCGAATTATTGGAAATGTACTAGGTGCGTTGATGTCTGTTGCAGTAATTGCTGTGTTCAATTTATTTGGGCGAACGGAGATTGTGCAACTGATTTTTATTCCAGTGATCATCATGATAATGATTGCTTTGTTAGCTAGCTTTGGCTATCAAGAAGGGACTGTGGGGGCGTGTGCAACCTTGTTGACGATTGTTTTTATGATTCCTGCGGATCGCTCGTATGACTATGCGTTTGATCGAGTGGTAGATAGTTTTATTGGTATGGGAATTGCTTTGTTAGTGAATTATTTTATTCCGTTAAAAATTGGTACAAAAAGAAACCCGCAATCAGTAGCGAATAAAGAAGTGTCTGAATAACAGGCGCTTTTTTATTTTGTTAAAATTTCTAGTTCAGTGTTAGGATAAATGGAGTGAAAAAAATAATTATTTTTTCAAAAAATTTGTTGCTATTTTTTGAAAACTTCGTATACTAGAAAAGGTAAAATTAAACTTGTAGTTTAGTATTAGAAAACTTTTATATACTTTTTGATAAATTGAAAAGAGGTGGTTGTATGGAAATCGGGGAGAAACTACGCAATTTACGGGTACAAAAAAACTTAACCCAAGAGGAACTAGGGGAACGTACAGATTTGACAAAGGGATATATTTCTCAATTAGAGCGGGATCTAAGCTCTCCTTCAATGGAAACATTTTTCTCTATTTTAGAAGTATTAGGCATCACACCAGAACAGTTTTTTAGCGAACGAACATTAGCGCAAAAAATTGTCTATAAAGAAGAAGATAGCACACTGTATTACGATGAAGAAAATGGTTATGAACTAAAATGGCTAATTCCAGAATCAAATGAAAAAGAGATGGAACCAGTTGTTTTGACCTTTGATAAAAATGGGGAGTATAAAACCTTTGAACCTTCGTTATCAGAAACGTTTATTTATGTTATCGAAGGATCGGTTTCATTATTACTTGGTGAAACAACTTACACGGCTAAAAAAGGAGAAGCAATGTATTATCAAGCCACAGAGCCTCATCAGCTGGTCAATCATTCTAAAGGGAAAAGCCGAGTTGTGATCGTGGCGACAGAATCATATTTATAATATCTATTTTTGGAGAAAAAAGCTAAATGAGCCATTACATTTTTTATAGGGGGCATAAATGCGTGAAAAAAAATATTATTTCGTTTGAAAATGTGGTTAAACAATATGACGATGAAAAAGTCTTGAAAAAGGTCAGTTTTGAAATTGAGCAGGGAAAGTTTTATACGCTATTAGGTCCTTCTGGTTGTGGGAAAACAACGATTTTACGAATTTTGGCAGGTTTTGCAGATGCGACGGAAGGTGATATTTATTTTGATGGTCAACGAATCAATGATATTCCAGCTAATAAACGACAAGTGAATACTGTTTTTCAAGATTACGCTTTATTTCCTCATATGAATGTCTTTGATAATGTCGCTTTTGGGTTGAAAATCAAAAAGCTTCCAAAAAATGAGATTGCAAAAAAAGTAAAAGAAGCTTTGCGAATGGTGCAGCTGCCAGGCTATGAAACACGAGAAATCAGTGAAATGTCTGGTGGACAAAGACAACGTGTGGCAATCGCTCGAGCCATCGTTAATGAACCAAAAGTCTTATTGCTGGATGAACCATTATCAGCATTGGATTTAAAGTTACGGACGGATATGCAATATGAATTACGTGAGTTGCAGCAACGTTTAGGGATTACCTTTATTTTTGTTACTCATGATCAAGAGGAAGCATTAGCGATGAGTGATGAAATATTTGTTATGAATAAAGGGCATATCGTGCAAAGTGGAACGCCTGTCGATATTTATGATGAACCAATCAATCATTTTGTAGCGGACTTTGTTGGTGAAAGTAACATTGTTAATGGAACAATGATCGAAGACAATCTTGTTGAGTTTGTGGGTAAGAGATTTGAATGTGTGGATGGTGGTATGCGTCCAAATGAACCAATCGAAATTGTTTTGCGACCAGAAGACTTAACCATTACGACAGCTGATAAAGGAAAATTAGTGGTTACGGTTGATACACAATTATTTCGGGGTGTGCATTATGAAATTATTTGTCATGATGAAGATCATAATGAATGGATGGTTCATTCCACAAGAAAAGCCACAGTAGGTGGGAAAGTGGGGCTCTTTTTTGAGCCGGAGGATATTCATGTAATGCGCTTTAATGAGTCAGAAGAAGACTTCGATGCTCGTTTAGAAAGCTACGAAGAATAGGAGGAGTATAATGAAAACAATGCGTCGGATTTATTCGATTCCTTACACGCTGTGGTTATTATTGTTTGTGATTGCTCCTGTTTTGATGATTATCTATCAGTCATTTTTTGATATGAATGGGCAGTTTACTTTAGCTAATTATCAAACCTATTTTACCTCAGGGACGTATTTAAGTATGACGTTAAATTCTGTTTGGTATGCTTTTTTGATTACGTTATTCACTTTGTTAATTAGTTATCCGACAGCGTATTTTTTAACGAAATTAAAACACAAACAACTTTGGCTGATGTTGGTGATTCTGCCGACTTGGGTTAATTTGTTGCTGAAAGCTTATGCGTTTATTGGAATCTTTAGTATTCATGGAAATGTTAATCAGTTTTTAAGTTTTATTGGACTTGGTTCACATCAGATATTATTTACGGATTTTAGTTTTCTTTTTGTAGCAACGTATATTGAAATTCCATTTATGATATTGCCGATTTTCAATGCGTTGGAAGAAATGAATCCTTCATTGATTAGTGCCAGTCGTGATTTAGGTGCAAATAATGTCGTGACCTTTAGACGAGTGATTTTTCCTTTATCATTGAATGGTGTAAAAAGTGGCGTTCAAGCCGTGTTTATACCATCCCTTTCATTGTTCATGTTGACACGTTTGATTGGTGGAAATCGAGTGATTACATTGGGAACAGCCATTGAAGAACATTTTATGGTGACTCAAAATTGGGGAATGGGTTCCACAATTGGTGTGATTTTGATTGTAGCAATGTTTTTCGTGATGTTATTGACAGGTGAGAAGAAGAAAAAGGAGCGTGGAAAATGACGAAGAAAAATTTAAGTGGTCGTATCTATATTTGATCGTTGTTTTTGCGTTATTGTATGCGCCAATTTTTTACCTGATTTTTTATTCGTTTAATGATACGGACACAATGAATAAATTTACTGGTTTTACTTTAGCGAATTATATGGCTGTTTTTGACGATACGCGGTTGTTAGTCATTGTGTTAAATACTTTTTTATTGGCTTTCTTATCGGCTCTATTAGCAACGATTATTGGTACATTTGGGGCAATGGGTATCTATTATACGAGACGAAGAAAAACGAGAACCGCATTGATGAGTTTTAATAATATTTTACTTGTATCGCCAGATGTGATTATCGGCGCTAGTTTTTTGATTTTTTTCACGTCTGTTGGCTTTATAAGCCTTGGTTTTTCCAGTGTATTACTTTCTCATATTGCCTTTAGCATTCCAATTGTTGTGTTGATGGTTTTACCAAAATTGCAAGAAATGAATGATTCAATGGTGGATGCAGCGCGTGATCTTGGTGCTAATAATGTACAAGTAATTAAAAATATTATTTTGCCGTTTTTAGCTCCAGGCATTATTGCTGGTTATTTTATGGCGTTTACTTATTCACTGGATGACTTTGCGGTGACTTTCTTCGTTACAGGAAATGGCTTTTCAACGTTATCAGTTGAAATCTATTCCAGAGCTAGACAAGGAATTAGCTTAGAAATCAATGCTTTAAGTACATTAGTCTTCCTTTTTTCAATGGTTTTAGTTATTGGCTATTATTTTATCAGTCAAGACAATACGCCTAAACGGTTGAAAAAGATGCGCCAAGAGCAAAGCGAGGTGGCAAAACTAAAATGAAAAAACTCCAATCTTTGCTTATTGGGATTTTAGCGATTATTTTGATCCTCTTTTTAGGGGTGCGCCAGTTAGAAAAAGCTAGTGGCATGTCTGGTGCGGACACGTTAACGATTTATAACTGGGGCGATTATATTGACCCTGATTTGCTACGTAAATTTGAAAAAGAGTCTGGCTATAAAGTAAACTACGAAACCTTCGATTCAAATGAAGCCATGTTTACAAAGATTCAACAAGGAGGAACAGCTTACGATATTACAATCCCTTCAGAGTATATGATTCAAAAAATGATGAAGGAAAAAATGCTATTACCAATTGATCATACGAAATTAAAAGGGTTAGAAGCAATCGATGAACGATTCTTAAATCTAGATTTCGATCCGCAAAATCGATATTCGATCCCTTATTTTTGGGGAACATTAGGAATCATATACAACGATAAGTTTGCGAGTGAAGAAGACATTAAACATTGGGACGATTTGTGGAAACCAAAACTAAAAGATAATGTGATGTTGATCGATGGTGCTCGTGAAGTTCTCGGATTATCGTTGAACAGTTTAGGTTATTCATTAAATAGTAAAAATAATCATGAGTTACGTGAGGCGACTAACAAGTTAAATACACTGACAACCAATGTCAAAGCCATTGTTGCCGATGAAATCAAAATGTATATGATTAATGAAGAAAGTGCAGCGGCTGTGACGTTTTCTGGAGAAGCAGCTGAAATGTTAGCTGGGAATGAGCATCTCCATTATGTCATTCCTTCAGAAGGATCTAATCTTTGGTTTGATAATATCGTTATCCCTAAAACAGCGAAAAATATCAAAGGTTCCTATGCATTTATCAATTTTATGTTAAGGCCTGAAAATGCTGCTCAAAATGCGGAATATATTGGTTATTCCACACCGAATAAACTCGCAAAGAAATTATTACCAAAAGAAATTTCAAGCGATGAACAATTTTATCCAAATGACGAAACAATTAAACACTTAGAAGTGTATGAAGACATTGGAGCGAAGTATCTAGGTATTTATAATGATTTGTTTTTGGAGTTTAAGATGTATCGGAAATAAGTAACCCGTAAAAAATTCTCTTGCCAGAATACGTTCTAGCAAGAGAATTTTTTTACGTAGTGGAAGCAAATAGGTTTAAAATCAATTTTTTTTTGATCTAATTATGAATTTTATTAGAAAATTTCGTTATTTAAGAGTCAAGTGCAAGATTTTACTGTATACTTATGGTAAAATAAATTCAACTTATAGAAGGTCACACGTGATTGTTGATGAAAAAGGACAGATACATATTAAACAGAAATTACACCTTTCTAGAACAAAATAACTATTATATAGAAAAGTTATTTTTCTAGTCTTTGTAGATGTCTTAACTACTTTATGAGAGGAACTAAAAATTAAATGAAAAGAAAATTACTATCATTTCAAATGGCTTGCGTATTGTTAAGCCTTAATCTAAGTCCAATTTTGGGTTATGCGGATGAATTGAACACAGAATCAACAACTTCTGAAGAAGGGACAGTAGAACAGGGGACTAACGATAGTTCTTCTACAGAAGAAACGACGACAGATTCGTCTACGTCATCTTCCAATACAGAAACTGGTACAACAGAATCAAGTACAGAAAAGCCGGTCACACCAACTGAACCTGTCGCTCCTCAAAAGCCTGTTGAGCCGCAACAACCGCAACCAACAGCTCCTGAAAATAACACTGGAGCGCCAATTGTTGAACAACCACAGCAAGTCGTTGATAACAGCCATGCAACTGTTCGACCAGACCAAGAGATTTCGATTGTAAAGAATGAACCTACTGAAATGTTTATTCGTCGAATCGGTGAGAAAGCTCGTGCTGTAGGGCAAAAAAATGATCTTTATGCTTCTATTATGATAGCTCAAGCCATTTTAGAAACAGGATCTGGCGGCAGTCAACTTAGTCAACAACCATACCACAATTTATTTGGAATCAAAGGTGAATATGAAGGACAAAGTGTGATTTTTTCAACGCAAGAAGATGATGGATCAGGTAACTGGTTTACAATCGATGCAGCCTTTAAACAATACCCAAGCGTTAAAGAATCATTTGAGGATTATGCTAAGTTGATGAAAGAAGGCATTAATTCCAACCCTGAGATTTATGCTGGAACATGGAAGTCTAATGCAACAAGTTATCAAGAGGCAACAAAAGCTTTGACAGGTGTTTATGCCACTGACACAAGTTATGATCAAAAGTTGAATGCCTTTATTGAAGAATATAATTTAACGGAATACGATAAAGCAGAACCATCTAAAACTTCGTCAGAATTGATTATCGCAGATACACATGCGGATAGTGATTTCCCAGATTATACTGGTGAGACGTATGCAGGGTCAGAATTATACGCTGCAGGTAATTGTACTCAGTATGTATACAATCGTATTGTTCAAATCGGTGGGTATATTGAAACCACTATGGGAAATGGAATGGATTGGGGCAATACAGGAAAAGCAAATGGCTATGAAGTAACGCATACACCAAAAGCAGGAACGGCAGTAAGTTTCCAACCAACTGTTGCTGGAGCAGATGGAACGTATGGTCACGTGGCGTTTGTGGAACATGTCTATGAGGATGGTTCTATCTTGATTTCTGAAATGAATGCTGCAGGTTTAGGCGTAGTGTCATTTAGAGTGATTGACCAAAATACAGCAAATACACTAACATATGTAACACCAAAATAGACTGAATGAAAGTGGGTAGCAATTTCCTAAAAAGCTACCCGCTTTTGTTTTGCTATGTTTCAGATACTTTTACTTTTTCTTAATGCTTCTATAGAAAACCTAAATGATTTAGGCATAGATTCTTCAAAACTTTTGGCTATTATAAATACATACCCAATAACAAACCCAAACAAAACACTTTTTCATTTTTACTCCTCAAGTAAAAAGAACTCCTTTTCCGCTCGGTCACCCAGCCGAGCGGTATTTTTTGTAAAAATGTTACGTAGCAAAAAAATGTCTGTGATATCACTCATTGAGCCATATCACAGACATTTTTAGTTGAATAAGAGAGTTTACAAAATCAACTTAATACTTTATTTTTTCCATTCAGCAACTTCGTTTGGATGCTTGTCAATCCAATTTCTAGCAGCTTTTGTTGGTTCAGTTCCATTGTTGATTTCTAACATAACAGATTCCATATCTTCTTTCGTCCAGTGGAAGTTTTTCAAAATAGCATAAGCTTCAGGATTATCTTGTTCTAATCCTTTTCTTGCCATCGTATGGATAGCCTCTTCGCTACCCATAGTACCTTTAGGATCTTCTAAATATTTCAGATCATATTTGGCAAACATCCAATGGGGTGACCAGCCTGTGATTACGATATCTTCTTTATTTTTGATTGCTTGTCCGAGTGCAACAGTCATTGCACCAGAAGAAGAAGTTTCAACTGACCAATCAGCTAAATTACTGTATGCTTTTTGTGTTTTCTCAGCGGCAGCGACAACTCCTGCACCGGGCTCAATGCCAGTAATTTTTTTACCTGCTTGTTCTTTTAAGTCTTCAATAGAATTAACATCCATATATTTGGGCACTACAATACCTAATTTAGCCCCTTTTAGGTTCTCACCTAAATCATCGACTTTATCTTTATATTGTTTATACTGCTCACCATGTGTGCCTGGTAGCCAAGCTGCAACCATCGCATCAGTTTCACCTTTTGAGATGGACTCCCACATGATTGCATTATCTAATGGAGTTAACGAAACATTGTATCCAACGTCTTTTAGCACTTCTCCAACCACGTGTGTTGAAGCAACTTCAGTATCCCATTCTACATATGAAAGAGAAATGTTTTTTTCTTCATCTTTACCAGAAGAGAAAAATGATGGAGCAATAACAGATGCGATAACAACAACAATAGCAATAATAATAGCGATTAGTTTTTGTTTAGCTGAAAATTTTGATGTTGATGGTGCTGTTTTTTTCTTATTTAAATGTTGTGTAAAACGATCGATGATGATGGCTAGAATAACTAAAGCAACCCCATTAACAAAACCATTTCCGACTTGTGCACGTTGTAAAGCTGAAAGAACGCCACGACCAAGTCCTGGAGCACCAATCATTGATGCGATAACAACCATAGATAAAGCTAACATGGTTGTTTGATTGACACCAGCCATAATCGTACTTTTAGCTAAGGGTAATTCTAGCTTGAATAATTTTTGCCAACCAGTACTTCCGAATGAATCAGAAGCTTCAACCAACTCTTTTGGCACTTGGCGAATCCCAAGGTTTGTAAAACGAACAGTTGGCGGTAAAGCAAAGATTACTGAGGCAAATACTCCAGGAACCATACCGATACCAAAGAATGCTACAGCAGGAATTAAATAAACAAATCCAGGCATAGTTTGCATAAAGTCTAAAATCGGTGTAATAATACTTTGCGCTTTATTACTTTTAGCCATCAAAATTCCTAGTGGCACACCAATAACAATAGAAACTACACTAGATAGTAACACTAATGTTACGGTACTCATTAGATCAGACCATAAATGTTGGTTATAAATGAAGAGTAAACCAATAAAAGTAAATAAACTCAAGCCAATCTTTTTATTTGAAATGAAAAAGGCAACAGCCGTCATTATGACGATAAATAAAAGGGGCGGAATAGCTACTAATAGAGACGTTATACCATCCATTAAATGTTGACCTGTTGACTGGAAGAAACTAAATAATCCAGCAAACGTGTTAGTCATCCATTCAGTAATTGTTTCAACCCAACTTGCTACAGGTAATTGATAATTATTCATTGATGTTCACCTCTGTTTCTGCTAACGCTTCAAGCACACTTCCTCGAATAACGACACCTAACAATTTATTGTTGTCCGTTACAGCAATTGGTGTTGGCGAATCATAAATGATTGGGAAGATATCATTTACCAGCATATCTTTATCAATTGAGGTGATATCAGTGTCCACATAATCAGTTAATGGCTTACCAGTTTTACGTGCTTCTAAAGCACGTTCTGCTCGAACAACACCTTTTAATTGACGTTTTTTATCGACAGCTAAGAGCATACTAACCTCTTCTTGACGCATTCGTGTTAAGGCAACAGTAGGGCCATCAATTTCAATGTTAGTAGTTAGAGCAGGAACCATAATATTTTGAGCTGTCAATACTTTGGAACGATCCACATCTTCAACGAATGTACGTACATAATCATTAGCTGGGTTGGTTAAAATTTCTTCTCCAGTACCGATTTGCATGATTTGACCATCTTTCATCAAGGCGATTCGATCACCAATACGTAAGGCTTCATTTAAATCGTGGGTAATGAAAATGATTGTTTTTTTCACATTTTCTTGTAAATCGACTAATTCATCTTGCATTTCACGTCGGATTAATGGATCTAGCGCAGAAAAGGCTTCGTCCATCAATAAAATTTCAGGATCATTCGCTAAAGCTCTAGCCAAACCGACACGTTGTTGCATACCACCAGATAATTGATTAGGAAACTGATCTTTAAAAGCAAGTAAACTTGAATTTTCTAGTGCTTTTTCTGCTTTAGCAGTTCGTTCCTCTTTCGGAATCCCTCGAACTTCTAATCCATACTCTGTATTTTCTAAGATAGTCCGATGAGGAAAAAGCCCAAAATTTTGGAAGACCATACTCATTTTATTTCGGCGAACTTCCCTTAATCCTTCTTTATCTAATTTGGCAATCTCTTGATTATCAATAAAAATATTTCCAGACGTTGGCTCAATCAAACGATTCAATAAACGAATCAATGTTGATTTCCCACTACCAGAAAGACCCATAATAACAAAAATTTCACCTTCTTCTACTTCAAAGTTTACATCGTAAACTCCAACAGTAGCACCAGTTTTTTTCAAGATTTCAGTTTTATCTTTGTTTTCTTTGATCATATCCAGTGCTTGCTTAGATTTTTTACCGAATATTTTTGTTAAATGCGATACTTTTACTTTGGGCAAAACAAAATTCCTCCTTATTTTAAAAGCTGAGCGAGCTCGTTTAATCTCGACAGGAAAATAGGAAAGTCGGAGAGTGGCGCTTTTAAGCCACAATCAGATTTTATCTTTTTCCCGAGAGACAAGCTCGCGAAGCTAGATAACCATAAAAGCAAAGCCAGCTCGTTCAACTACGACTGAAAAATAGGAAACCCAGAAGGGCGTTCTACGCCGCATTCAGAGTTCTCTTTTTCAATGAAGCTAGGCCATAGTTGATAATGGTGCTTGATTTTGCTTGAGCATGTACGTTGAAACATTCACTATGTTTCAAAATAAAAGCGACATAGTTTTTGCTATATCACGAAGACTTGATTTACATGTAAAGAAAATCAAATTCTTTTCTGTAAAAAAAGTGACCATTCTAGGTTAACACCGTGTAGTCACTTTGTCAAATGACTAACCTATAAATCAACACAAAAAACAAAGAAGAACAATCAAACGACTGAATGATTCCTCTTCTTTGTTTTTTATTATGAATTTGGATAGAAAAAATTTTGTACGCGTTGCAAAGTTGATTCGTGCCCTACAAAATAGATCGTATCGCCAGCTGTAAGTTTAGCATAAGGCCCAGGGGAGACAAGTAATTCATCTCCGTGTTTAATGGCAATCAATGTAGCAGAGGTGCTTTGCCATAAATTTAAGTCACTGATTGTCCTTTCCAAATGAGAAGCTTCATTCGTTAACGTAAAGGTAACAGGATTCAACGGATTAAACGAATCAAATCGTTTTGTTTGATCAACAAGTTTATCTAATATTTCTGAAAAGTGACTTAATTCTTCTTTTTGTTTTTTTACACTGCCAATCAAATCTTCCTTCAAATCATGAATGGATTGAACATCTTGATATTGCTCGACAAAAAGTTTGGCTTTTTCGATGGAGTGAACATAAAATCCGCTGCCGTGTTTTGCTTGAACAATGTCTAAATCCACCAAAACACTAATGGCTTTGCGCGCTGTTTCAGGAGAAACACTATATTTGTTAGCAAGAGTGGAGCGTGCATGAATTTTATCACCAACCATAAATGTTTGATCAGCGATTTTTGCTGCCACATCAACCGCAATTTGCTGATATTTTGGTTTTGTCACATTCATACGTTTTGAGGTCATGATTGCCCACCTTTCATTCATTTTTTTCGTTTAATTCCTCTAATTCTAAACTAAAGTTTTCCCATTCTGTCAGTAATTCTTCTTGTTGTTTTCGCTGAGTTTCTAACTCATCATTTAAAGACATCAGTTTTACATGATCATCAACTAAACTAGGATCACTCATTGATTGTTCCAATTGATCAATCGTTACATCCAGTGTTGCTAAATTTTCTTCGATTTGAGTGATCTTTCGTTGAAGATTTCGTAAAAGCTTTTGTTGCTCTTTATTTTGATAAAAATCATTTTTGGGTTTTGTCACTTCCGTTTGTGTTGTTTGGGTTTTTTCAGCAAGTAAAATAGCTAACTCTTCTTCTTCTTTTTTCTTTTCTAGGTAGTAGTCATAATCACCTAAGTAAAGCTTACTACCAGATTCAGAAAGTTCGACGACCTTTGTTGCGATCCGATTAATGAAATAACGGTCATGAGAAACAAATAAAAGAGTTCCTTCGTAATCAATCAAGGCATTTTCTAAAACTTCTTTATTATCTATATCCAAATGGTTCGTTGGTTCATCCAATATCAAAAAATTTTCTTTATCCATTGATAGTTTTGCCAAAGCAACACGAGCTTTTTCACCGCCACTCAAAAGGGGAATCGTTTTTTCCACATCATTTCCACTAAACAAAAAGCTGCCTAAAACATTGCGGATATCTTTTTCAGGTGTTGTAGGGTGTTCATCCCAAAGTTCTGCTAATACCGTTTTAGTACCATGAAGATCGGCTTGTTCTTGATCGTAATAGCCAATCTGGACATTGGTTCCAAGAGTTGCTGCTCCTTTAATGAAGGGAATAGTCCCAATAATCGATTTTAGCAAGGTTGACTTTCCAATACCATTGGGTCCGACTAAAGCAATGGCTTCTTGTCTACGGATATCTAAAGAGACTGGTTCAGATAAGACACGAAAATCATACCCAATTGCAGCATCTTCCACTTGTAGGACAACATTTCCTGAAGTTTTTTCAATGGAAAATAGGAAATTCGCTGATTTTTCGTCTCCTTGAGGTCTGTCCAATCGTTCCATTTTTTCTAATGTTTTCCGGCGGCTTTGTGCTCGTTTTGTCGTGGACGCTCTGACTAAGTTTCTGGCAACAAATTCTTCTAATTTATTGATTTCCGTTTGTTGTTTTTCATATGCTTTCCATTCACTTGTTAACTGCTCGGCTTTTAATTCTAAATATTTAGAGTAGTTTCCTTTGTAATAGCGCATTTTATGACGGCTGATTTCATAAACTTCATTAACGACTTTATCCAGAAAGTAACGGTCATGTGAGACGATCAAAAGGGCACCTGAGTATCCAGGTAAGTAATTCTCTAGCCAAGAAAGGGTGTCAATATCTAAATGGTTCGTTGGCTCATCGAGAATCAAAATATCTGGTTTTTGCAACAGCATTCTTGCTAAAGCTAAACGTGTTTTTTGACCACCAGATAATGTACTGATATTTTTTGAATAAAATTCTTCTTTAAAACCAAAGCCATGTAGGACAGAACGAATTTCATTTTCATAGCCATAACCATTTTTTTCTGAAAAGTCATGTTGTAGTCGGTCATATTCTTTCATAACAGATTCGTAATTTGAAGCATCAGGTAAAAGTTCACTGATGATGATTTCTAGCTCACGCATCCGATTTTCCATCGTTATGACCTCGTCAAACGCTTCAAGCATTTCATTCCAAACTGTTTTGTCAGAAGTAAGTCCAGTATCTTGAGCTAGGTAACCTAAACTGGCCGTTTTATTTTTAGCAATGGTTCCAGCATCAGGTGCGTCGATGCCAGCGATTATTTTTAAAAGAGTCGATTTACCAGCGCCATTGCGGCCAACCAAAGCGACTCGACTATTTGTACTAATTTCCATTTGTATGTTTTCAAACAAAGTATCTGCACCGAAATAACGGGCAATTTGATTTGCTTGGAGTAAAATCATGGGGCATCCTCATTTCTATTTCAATGCTTTTAGTGTAGCATAAATTAACAAAAAATAGCACCTCTACCGTAGCTTGAATCAAAATTTGCATAGACTGTTTAAAAAAGTTTGAAAAATCGTTTTTTTCCTGAGCTGTAAGATTGCTTTTTGTCTAGAACAACTGATATTATGGGAGTTGGATATTTGTCTATATTTAGAGTATTGGAGGTACGATTGTGAAAGACCAAATTATTCCAAAAGCAACGGCAAGACGCCTTCCCCTATATTATCGTTATTTGAGAATTCTGCATGATGCAGGCAAGAATAAAGTCTCATCTACTGAGCTAAGCGATGCAGTTCAAGTAGATAGTGCAACGATTCGACGAGATTTTTCTTATTTTGGCGAATTAGGTAAACGTGGTTATGGTTACGATGTTGAGAATTTGATGAATTTCTTTGCTAAAACACTGAATGATGACGAGCTAACGAATGTCGCCTTAATTGGTGTAGGTAATTTAGGAAGTGCCTTGTTGAAATATAAATTTCATCAAAGTAATAGTATTCGGGTGAGTTGCGCATTTGATGTAAACGACGACATTGTTGGTAGAATTGTCGACGGTATTCCAGTGTATCCAATGAGTGACATGATGGAGCAGATTCGGGTGCAACAAATTGAAGTAGCGATTTTGACTTTACCTGCGAGAAAAGCCCAGGAAGTTGTGAGCCAATTGGCTGATGCTGGAGTGAAGGGGATTTTGAACTTTACAGCAGCTCGTTTGGTAGCACCAAAAGATGTATTGATTCAAAATGTAGATTTAACAAATGAACTACAAACGTTGATTTACTTCTTACATCACGACAGTGAATTGATTGATTCAGATATAGAAGAAGCAAAACCAGAATAAAAAGTGAGATTGGGACAGAAGTTTATTTACGAAGAAGTTGCTTCTGCTTTCACCGTTTGCTCGGTTTTTAGGTGGCTGGGATATGACTTGTAGAGTTATGTCCCAGCCGCTTTTTTTGTATTCATGGATTAGTTAGGTAGATCGATATTGGCATAATGAAGGACAAGTTGTGCGATAACTACAATTGTGTTCATACCACAATGGGCAATGATTGATGTCCAAATCTTTCCAGTCATTTTATAAAGAAGGACAAAAAAGAGTCCCAAAGAGAAATAGACAAAAAAATGACCATCTTGGTGAATGACAGAAAATAAAGAAGAGCTGATAATTGCTGCAAACCAAAACCCTGTATAAGATTCCAATAATCCAATTAGAGAACGACGGAAAACAAATTCCTCCATAATCGGTCCGCCGATCGTAGTAGCTAATATAAATAAAGGATTAGCTAAAATTACAGCGATAATATTTTGAGTATTTTCTGAATTAGGTTTAACTCCTGTAATAGCCATTTCAATACTAAAAATGACTGCTTGTATGATCATAGCTAAAAAAATGCCACTCACACCTAATAAAAATATAAAGACTGGTGAAGTTAAAGTAGGGTTTTGTTCGACTGCGACTACAGCAGTTTTTTTATTTTTTAAATAGAGCCATATCATCAAAATAGCTCCAAAAATGTAGGTGAAAGTCGCCCCAGAAATCACAATAGTCGGTGAAAAGGGCTTAAACAGAAAGGGTGATAAAAAGATGAGTCCGTATAGAATGATTGTAATAAAGCTTAGTTTTTTGATAGACAGATTTGTAGGCATGAAACCAGAAAACCCCTTTCAACAATAGTGTAGTTTTATAAAGTATAACACAGTATATCTTTATTATAATCGAATAGATGAACAAGGAAAAAATAATTACTTCTTATGATTATGACGATAACCTAGTAATAGAAAAATAAATACGAAAAAAAATGCAGCTTCCCATAAAGTTGTTGTCCAATCAAAACGTTTAGTTACACCAAAAAAGAAGTTACCAACATTAGCAATAACTAAATAAAGACCTGTGATGATCAACGCATTAGTGACCCGTTGTTTCATTTCAATCGCCTCTCTTTCTGTTCTTATTTTAACACGAAATGAGTAAGAAAAAGGAAATCGTCTCATTTGCTTGGGAAAACGATATTTTTTAATCGTTATTTAGCAAATCAAGTAACAATTATTTTAGAAAAATTAGTCAAAAGGCTTGCAAAATGAAAGGGAAATGAGTATTATAAATAGTGTGAGTTAGCACTCTATAACTAAGAGTGCTAAAAAAGAAAAAACATTTATGGAGGGATTTATTGTGTTAAAACCATTAAGCGATCGCGTCGTTATTGAAGTCGCGAAAGAAGAAGAAAAAACAGTGGGAGGTATTGTCTTAGCATCAGCAGCTCAAGAAAAGCCTCAAACAGGAAAAGTCATCGCAGTAGGTGAAGGCCGTGTTTTAGAGAACGGTACAAAAGTTCCTGCCGATGTTAAAGAAGGCGACACAGTGATGTTTGAAAAATATTCTGGTACTGAAGTAAAATATGAAGGAAATGACTACTTGATCGTTTCTAGCAAAGACATCATTGCAATCGTTGAATAAATTGTTTTAAGATAAACAACCCATTTAAAATAGAAAAAATAAACTTTTGAGGTGAAGGAATTATGGCAAAAGAAATCAAATTTGCAGAAGACGCACGTGCAGCAATGCTTCGTGGAGTAGATATTTTAGCAGACACAGTAAAAGTAACATTAGGTCCTAAAGGCCGTAACGTTGTTTTAGAAAAATCTTTCGGTTCTCCATTGATCACAAATGATGGTGTAACAATCGCTAAAGAAATTGAGTTAGAAGATCATTTTGAAAATATGGGAGCGAAACTGGTTTCTGAAGTGGCTTCAAAAACAAATGATATCGCAGGAGATGGTACAACAACTGCGACTGTATTGACACAAGCAATCGTACGTGAAGGATTGAAAAATGTCACTGCTGGTGCTAATCCACTAGGTATTCGTCGTGGAATCGAGTTAGCAACTAAAACAGCTGTTGAAGAGCTACACAACATTTCAACGGTCGTAGATTCTAAAGAGGCAATTGCACAAGTTGCTGCAGTTTCTTCTGGTTCAGATCGTGTAGGTCAATTGATTGCTGACGCAATGGAAAAAGTTGGTAATGATGGTGTTATTACGATTGAAGAATCAAAAGGGATCGAAACTGAATTAGATGTAGTTGAAGGAATGCAATTTGACCGCGGTTACTTATCTCAATATATGGTAACTGACAATGATAAAATGGAAGCTGTTTTAGAAAATCCATATATCTTAATCACTGATAAAAAAATCTCTAATATTCAAGATATCTTGCCATTGTTAGAGCAAATTTTACAACAAAGCCGTCCATTATTGATCATTGCTGATGATGTTGATGGAGAAGCATTACCAACATTAGTATTAAATAAAATCCGTGGAACATTTAACGTAGTTGCTGTGAAAGCGCCAGGATTTGGTGATCGTCGTAAAGCAATGCTTGAAGATATCGCTATCTTAACAGGAGCAACAGTAATCACTGAAGACTTAGGCTTAGAATTAAAAGATACAACAATTGACAATCTTGGTAATGCAAGCAAAGTAGTTGTTGATAAAGATAACACAACAATTGTTGAAGGTGCTGGTGAAAAAGCAGGTATCGATGCCCGTGTTCAATTAATTAAAAACCAAATTGCAGAAACAACTTCTGACTTTGACCGCGAAAAACTACAGGAACGTTTAGCGAAATTAGCTGGCGGAGTTGCTGTTGTAAAAGTTGGTGCTGCAACTGAAACAGAATTAAAAGAATTAAAACTACGTATTGAAGATGCGTTGAATGCAACTCGTGCGGCTGTTGAAGAAGGTATGGTTTCTGGTGGCGGTACAGCATTAGTAAACGTGATCGGCAAAGTAGCTTCTTTAGATGCAGAAGGTGATGTTGCAACGGGTGTGAAAATTGTTGTTCGTGCGTTAGAAGAACCAATCCGCCAAATTGCTGAAAATGCTGGCTACGAAGGTTCAGTAATCGTTGATAAATTAAAAAATATCGATTTAGGCGTTGGGTTCAATGCGGCTAATGGCGAATGGGTAAACATGGTTGAAGCAGGAATCGTTGATCCAACAAAAGTTACACGTTCAGCGTTACAAAACGCTGCATCTGTAGCCGCTTTACTATTAACAACAGAAGCTGTTGTTGCAGATAAACCAGAACCAGCTGGACCTGCGATGCCTCCAATGGATCCATCAATGGGCATGGGCGGCATGATGTAAAGAGAAATGAGCGCTTGGGACATAAGTCTCAAGGCAAAGAAAATAGAAGAGTGTGGGATAAATAGTCAGAAAAAAATCTGATTATTGTCCCATTTTTTTTGAATTTAAGGTACACAAAAAGCACTCAGCCCTGTAAGATTAAAGTGACAAAACCCAATCAGAAAGGAAGCGAGTGCCTCGAGTGCCTTATGTTTAAAAATTATACCATCCCCGATATTACCTTTGTGGTCAATTCTTTAGCAGAAGCCATTCCTCAAAAGCTATTCAATCAATTGGAAAACCAACTTGGACGTCCTACTTATCACCCTAAAATAATGTTAAAAATCATTCTTTATGCCTACACGCAACGCGTATTTTCTGGCAGAAAGATTGAATTTCTTCTAGAGGATAGCTACCGCATGCGTTGGTTAGCCAACCACGAACAACTCAGCTATCGCACCATTAATCGGTTTAGAAGCAGCGAGACAACCGCTCAGCTTTTAGCTGAAGCCTTTGTCTTATTTCGTCGTCAGCTGATTACGAATCAAGTCATCGATAATGAAGCCATTTTCATTGATGGTACAAAAATTGAAGCTGACGCTAATAAATTCAGCTTTGTTTGGCGGAAAGTAACTACTCGGTACGAACGCTCTTTAGATGAAAAATCCGAAACATTTTATTAAACCCTTTATCAAGAAGAAATCTTACCTTGTTTAAAAGAAGAAAGTCAATCCGAGGGATTGACGAGCGACCAGTTAGAAAAAGTCGCTTATTATTTACAAGCAGAAAGAACAAGATGAATATATTTGCCCAGCCAAACGCCCTGTAATCTTCAAAAGATACGGCCGAAGAAAAGATAAAAGTGGATTTTTGCTAGAGTTCAAAGTGTATGAATGTGAGAACTGCCGAGCATGTCCATTTCGCAGCCAATGTACGAACGCGAAAAGTGATCGAAAGCGACAACTTTTAGTGAACAATTCATGGTGCTATTTCAAAGCAGAGTGTAAGAAGAAGCTTTTAGAGGAACAAACCGAACCGGTTCGATTTACAAAAAACGTAAAAACGATGTCGAACCAGTGTTTGGTCATCTAAAAGCTCAATTAGCGTTCCATCGTTTCCACTTGCGAGGGAAACAAGGAGGGAAGATTGACATTGGTTTGGCGCTCATGGCACTAAATTTGAGAAAATTGGGGAAATATATGGAGAGAAAAGTGTGCATACTAACAAAAACGAGTCCAATTTTGATAATACACATCAAAGTTGGACTCGTTTTTGTTTTGAGAGAGGACCACTGTCCCACTTTCATTTTTATAGAATTATTTAATATTTTCCCAGATGGATATCCATAAATCTTCAAATGAGCTATTCTTGGAATTCCCATCCGTTTGAATGCTAATCCCCATAGTTGTATCTTCATCCTTTATCATTTTGTTGATGGCATCATGTAAGTTATCAGATTCGAAATAGCCTAATTTTTGATATCGTTCTAAAATCAATCCTATTTTTGATAAAGGAACTTCCATTCAGATTACCTCATTTCTTATTTTTATTTACCTAAAGTTACTCCACCAGCAGAGGAAGTAACCGTACCAGAACCAAATCCGTTGTATACTTGAGCGGTAACCCTAACACTTCCGTAACCTTTAGATCCGGAATAGGTGATATAAACTCCTCCGTTGTAATCATATCTGTTTGGAATATTAACATTTGAATTAAACCTCTTTCCTCGATATGTTACGCTAAAATTTGCTTTATACATTGCAGAATTTGATGAGACTAAAGTATAACTTGTATAAGCCAGCGTATTAATGATTTTTCTAGTTGCGGCGTGGAGAACCAATACATTTACAAGTCGCTGATTTTTTGCAACCGAATTCGCATCAGCTGGTTGTATAATTGTTGTTTGATAAAAGTCGTCGTTTTCGCTGAAACCATCAGAGTAAAAATGTTCTTTCACATTTTCTGGCAAATCACTGAAATCAACTTCATTTTTTTGATCTGTTGTAATTTCATTTGTTGTAGATTCAGCCTTTGCCTCTAAACTAAAGTTTAAAGAAAATGTTAGAGCGAACGATGTAATAAAAAGTGTCAGTTTTTTCATAGATTTTATACCAACTTTTATTTTTACTCATCGCGATTGAGATACTCTATATAATACATTATCACCTAAAAGTTGTGAATATATTTTTAGTTATTTTTTCAAAAAACTCATTGTATGTTAATTCTAAGGATGATTGAGTTCAATAGAGAAATATTGTAATATGAATAGGTATATACCTGTAGGTATTTTTATTTATGATAAAAAAATTATTTCGAAGGTTTTTAAATGAGGAAAATTAAAAAAACATTAGTTGTTATGGTTGCGTTTATAGAAGTTTATCAAAAAGTAAATGGGGTTCCGAAGCATAGAGTAGAATAGAGTTTTTCTCGTCACCCCCAATTGGTCGTTTTTTTTGTAAAGAAAAAGCCATCACTATTGTGAAGACTTTAAATAATAAACTAAATCAAGGCGATTAGAGCAATGTCAATCGCTTCCATTCTCAAAGCTTGACCAGTAGTTCCAGAAATTTGACCATTTTGCGACCAACCTGTCCATCCTTTTTTTTGTATATGTGTTCTGTACATAACTCTATACAATCCAGAAGCAGATATTTGGACCGCCTCTGCGCGTAAACCTCTGCCAGTAGTCCCATTCACTGATCCGTTGCTAGACCAACCTTGCCAGCCTAGATTTTGAATGTGTAGTCTGTACTTGATAGAAGCATTATTGTTAGAAAAAGCTAGCGCTAATGCTTCTAACCTAAGAGCTTGACCTGTAGTGCCTAAATAATAACGCTCAACATTTAAAGAGTTTGACCATCCGTAATTTTGTACATGGCATTTCCCATATAAGTTGCCATGAATTCCTCTTTCTAATCCTGATGATTCCACAAGTTTGTACCCTTTTGGAATAGCATCTAACAACTCCTGTTGCTCTTGAGCTGTTCTACTGACATTTTGATTTAGAAACTCTTCAGCCTTGCTTACTTTTGGTGAAAGGACTACACAAACTAATCCGACAAATAATACTGTTAAAAACACTTTAATTTTTCTCATTAAGAAACCCCTTTCTTTCTATGTGTTAAGTTTAATATAACTCTCTTTTTGTGTCAAATGAATTTTATTTACTCTTGTTACACAACATGGCAATCTTTCTTTCAATATCCATATTTAATTCTAACAACTCTACTGAAGAGTTTAATTGTTGATCAAATACGGCTTATTTTTCTACTAATCTGAGGGCATATTGAATAAGTTGGGATAGAATCTGAATAGGTAACTCTTTTCATATATAAATGAAAGTATATTCTTTGCTAGTTCGCTTTGAGGGGTACACAAAGAAAATTAGTCGCGTGAATAGCAATGAAAATATTGACGATGATCATTAAGAGTTGGTGCTTAAAGAGGTTTTCTGTCCTTCTATTTTCAGAAATTTTCTATGCACATAAACGAAAAAAATTAAGAAACTGAAACTTTCTAATAGGCTTTATACACTAATATGGTGAAGGGAGCATATTTAATGGTAGAAATGACAAATGAAACAATACGTTTAGTAAAAAAAGCCAAGAAAGGAGATGATTCGGCATTTGAGAAGCTTTTGAAAGAACAATATGAGTATATTTATCGAACCGCATATCACTATGCACATTCTGAACAAGATATTACAGATATTATTCAAGAAACGACAATGGAAGCGTATAAAGGAGTATCTAAATTAAAAGAAGAACATTATTTTTATACTTGGTATATTCGAATATTGATACGTGTTGCAGGTAGAATAACTAAAAAATCAACACACATAAAGCAAGTAAATATTGATGACTATTTAGAACAAGTCATTACTGTAGAGAATATAAATGATATTGAGCAAGGATTAGATTTAATGACTTCTTTTAAACAAATCGATAAAAAATATACTGAAGTCTTACAGCTATTTTATTACCAAGACTTATCAATTCAAGAAATAAGTCAAATTTTAAAAATGCCAATAGGTACTGTAAAAACGAATTTATTTAGAGGAAGACAACAATTGAAATCAGTTTTAGGAGGCGACTATTTTGAAAGATGATTCTAAAAAGGTAATAACTGAAATAAATTCAACGATCAAAGTTCCAAAGGACAAAACCTATCGTGCGATAGAAGAGGGGATACGTTTAGGAAAAAAAAGAAGCAGAAAAAGAAGGGTATACTCTTTTATAGCATTAGCTACGACAGCCGCTATAGGAATGATTATTATAATTAATTCGCCAATCGCAAATGCTCTAACAGATATTTTTGGTGCAAAGTTGATGAACGTAGCGCCTGGAGAAACCAAAGAATTTGCGCCTAAAACGATTAACCAAACGAATAATGGATTTGAAAATATCGATACACTTAAGCCTATTAAACTGGTAGATGATGTTGATATTTCACAAGAGTTATTAATGAAATACGCTTGGATTCCTTTAACCTATTCAAGCTCAGGTGAACTTATAGTGGACGTTGTTGACTCAAAGGTTGTGGTTCATCGGTTTAATGCTACTGAATTATTACTATCCTTTGTAGATGTTAGAACAGGTCAAGAGACTTCTGAAGCGGATACTATCTATTATAATGATAAGAACCAACCAATTGAAAAATATAAAGATTTGGATATATTTACTTATAAGCTACAAGACAAGATATTGGAACAGCAGGTTCTGTTTTCATCGAAAAAAAAATCAGATCCAACTTATATGGAGTTAAGCATAGTTGATGGTTTATTAGTGATGTTTCCACATGATGATTATTCTCATAAGAAAGAACGACAACTCATCTTACAACCTGTAGAAATAAAGCTAAAATGACTCCGAGAACAAACGAGGTCCTGTAAAAAATCAAAACTCGGTGTTTTAACGCTTAGAATTTGAGGGGATTGAAGTGAAGTAGCTGCTTTTTTTTCGCTGTTTATTCGTTTAACTTATCAAATATTTTAGAGTCTGATGGAAAAGTTTAATAAAAAAATGTCTGTAGAAGAACTTTTGAGTTCTTCTCTAGACATTTTTTATTGCTCAAGAATAATTTGTCATGATTATGCTAAATTTAAATACGGTACAACAAGATAATTTTGTATAGCGACCAAAATCAATAAATGTAGAGGATAAAAGCAATAAAAAAAATATTTCCACTGTCTGCCACGTTTTCCGTTATAAAAATAGATAGGTACAAAGGCAACTGGACCAAAAAAGCTATTTTGTAAAACAATCAATGCTCCAACTAGACATTTTGAAATAGGAAAATGCCTTAACAGATACAGAGCAACGATTAGCAATACACCAACCCAACCACCATAATCGGTATGTAAGGATTCAGCGAATAAAATACCAAAACTAATCATCATAATGGCTAAAAGAAGATTCTTTACCGAAAAAATGGTTAGTTTTTCTAAACCCATAATGACTAATAAACCGATAAATAAAGTGAAAAAAACATTTTGTTGCTCAAAATCAAAAAGTTTCTGAGAAAAAGCTAAATCATAGGGAATTTCAGAGATCAGAGCGAAAATAGCTAAACGAAATCCGTATTTTATAGTGTTTGATGTATGTAAAAAACCTTCTACAAGTAAAAAACAAAAAATTGGGAAAGCTAATCGACCAATTGTTATAAATAAAGGAAAAATGGATTGAATGAAAAGAAGTATTTCATTCGGTTCTGTCACATAAGGAACAGCTGACGTTGCAGGTGTTTGAAAATAGATGATTTTTGCTGAATGATCTAAAAGCATAGCAACAATAGCTAGCCATTTTAACTGGCTACCGGAAACGTAATTTCTTGTGTTCAAAACAATGCCCCTTTCATAAGTTTTTTGTGATATATTATTTTATCATATAATAGTCTGATGATAAATGTGGATTGTTTAGGTGGATTTTAACGATTGTTATTTGTCTGATAGTCTTGTAAAATAATAGTCAAAAGCTTACGTCAGATGGCACGTTTGAACTGCTAGGAGGTTCAGTATTGGAAGAGGCGAATGAAAAAATCAAGCATGATTTAGATTATTATAAATCAGGAATCAAGCAATTATATGTAAGAAGTTATCAACTCTATATGATGGGATTAATAGCTATTATGCTTTTGACAGCATTAGGGATTGGCGGTGTTGCTTCTTTTTTACGTATATTATTGATAGTACTGTTTATTATAGAAATCGCAGGACTTATTTATTTATTACGTTTTTTAAAAGAAGAGACTTTTGAAGAATATTTTCAAACAATTTATCCTAAACTAGCGGAAACATTCCCAGCAATGATAGAAGGAAAGCCTCAAGAAGATAATCAAGCGTATTATTTTTTGGATAGCCAGAGTGAGTTAATCAAGCTAAACAAAAGAAATATTCGAAATTTCCCTTCAACGATGAGACAATTTACATTACTAGTTGGTTTCAATTTTGAAATGGATTTTGAACAACCACTTCATTTCTATTATTATGACATTACCAACATTACACATTCAGAAAGCTACAAAAAAGAACTATTGAAAAGTACGAATTTTCTGATTAAAAGAAGAAATAGAAGACTGAAAAACATGATAGTGATGCTAATTGGTATTGTGTTTGTTAGTATCATTTTATATGTTTATGGAACCTCTTTTTTTCAATAAGCTTCCTACTTACAAAAAAGCGAATATGAATAAGATAAATCAGCTTGCCCTTTATTTCCTTCTGGTTCCAAGTTAACTTTCAGGACGGATGTTGACAGTAAAAATAAACCAAGCTGAAAATAGATTATTTTCAGAATCTAAAAAAAAACTATTTTTTTCTTTTGACAATTGTAAAAATATGAACTATGATGGGTAAGGATTAAGAACTGAATAATTGTTAGGTGAGGCTCCTATTTGGACATATGCTGCTGCCGCGAAAGAATCGAGAGACTCTTAGTTGGTTGAACAGGAATGATCGTGAAGGTTATTCATAACGTAGCTGATAAGAAATTATCTACGCCCTATAGTGCTAAAGCTCAACGATAGAGAACCTTTTATTTAAGTTGCTATTTTACGCACACTCTATTGTTGAGTGTGCGTTTTGCTTTGCTGTGAATCACAGCGACTGGCTCAGCCAGAGCTGATGATGAACAGTACTTGGCGACCAAAGGGAGCGAAGTTCCGCAAAAAAAAGCAAACAGTCAGAATGAAAACAAAATCAAAAATCCCAAAAGCTGCCAATGCTAAGAATAGAAGGAATGCGATTGGCAGTGCCAGAGCTGATAAACAGCACTAGAAGTTTCAGTAGAGCATTATTTCTTCAAAACACTTTCTACCTAACATTATCAATAATCCATCGTTTAAAAATAAAAAAAGAGAGGAAGAGACACATGGAAGACCCCAGTCATTTAAAAAACAAAATAAATGTAGTCTTCATCTTGAAAGCGATGGAATCGGAGTAACTTACTTTTTTCCTTCCTTTGACAAGATGGAGCACGTTCAAGGAGGAAAAGAAAATGATGAACAAAAAAATAACTGATATGAAAAAAACAACAAAAGATCAAGAATTAAGAAAATTAGCGATACTGTCAGAACGAGAATTAATGATGGAACTGCGTACTTCGGAAAAAGGTTTATCTGAAGAAGATGCGAAACAACGTTTAGAAGAATTTGGCTCAAATGAAGTATCTGCACAAAAACCGACGCCAGCGGTTATTATGTTTTTAGAAGCGTTTAAAGATCCATTTGTCTATGTGCTGGCTCTATTGATGGTTGTTTCAGCTGCTACAAAAGATTTTGAAGCAGCAATTGTTATGGGAACTATGATTTTAGCTAGTGTTATTATTGCTTTTATTCAAGAGTACCGTTCTCAAAAAGCAAGTTTGAATCTAAAAGAACTCATCGAAAATACAGCAGCAGTGACGCGAGCTGGGCAAACCAAAGAGATTCCGATGGATGAAGTGGTGCCAGGGGACATCGTAACACTGGCAACAGGAGATATGATTCCAGCAGATGCTGTGTTGATTTGGACAAAAGATTTATTCATCAATCAATCTTCTTTAACTGGAGAATCAATGCCAGTTGAAAAATTTGTGGATGCAGGTATTGATAAAAATTCAGAATCTGTTTCAGCTTTGGATATGCAGGACTTGGTCTTTATGGGAACGGATGTATTGAGCGGGCAGGGAAAAGCAATCATTTTGAAAACAGGTCAAAATACCTTTTTCGGTGATATAGCTAAAAATGCTACAACACAACGTGGAAAAACGTCGTTTGACATTGGGTTGTCTAAAGTTAGTAAATTTTTACTGCGGATGGTCATGATTTTATTTCCAATCGTATTTTTAATCAATGGTCTTACCAAAGGCGAATGGGGCGAAGCGTTTTTCTTTGCGATTGCTGTAGCAGTTGGGTTGACTCCAGAAATGTTGCCAATGATTGTAACAAGTAATTTGGCAAAAGGGGCGCTAAGTCTTTCTAAGCATAAAGTGATAGTGAAAGAATTACCTTCTATTCAAAATTTAGGCAGTATGGATATTCTTTGTACAGATAAAACTGGAACAATTACTGAGGATAGAGTTGTTTTAGTACAGCACTTAGATCCAATAGGGGAAATCAATAATCAAGTATTAGATATGGCCTTTTTAAATTCTTATTATCAAACAGGTTGGAAAAACTTGATGGATATTGCTGTGATTAATTTTTATGAAGAAAATCACAATCAAAGTCCCTATCACTCAGTAACAAAATTAGATGAAATTCCTTTTGACTTTTCCCGCCGTCGTTTAACAGTCGTTGTCCATGCCGATGGTCATCAATTTATGATCACAAAAGGTGCTGTTGAAGAAATGGAAGCTGTTTGTACGCATGCTGAAATCAATGGAGAAATCGTTCCATTAACACCGGAATTGCAAAAAAGGATGCGGGAAGTAAATATTCGCATGAATAAACAAGGAATGCGGGCACTTGCTGTAGCGGTGAAAAAAGACGTGCATAGTGAAGCTGTTTATAGCGTGGATGATGAACAAGGAATGACGTTAATCGGTTTTATGGGCTTTTTAGATCCAGCAAAAAAATCAGCAATCACTGCAATCAAGTCTTTGCATGAACATGGTGTAAATGTAAAAGTTTTAACTGGAGACAATGATATTGTTGCTAAAAAAGTGTGTAGCGATGTTGGAATTGAAGTATCTCATGTCGTGCTTGGATCAGAGATCGACAGTATGTCCGACGAACAAATGAAAAAAGAAGTCGAAAAAACCAATTTATTTGCTAAATTGAATCCGATGCAAAAATCTCGAATCATTGAAACTTTGCAAGGAAATGGTCATACGGTCGGTTTTATGGGGGATGGAATCAATGATGCACCGGCACTTCGTAAAGCCGATGTTGGAATTTCTGTTGATACAGCAGCCGATATTACCAAAGATGCTAGTTCGATCATTTTACTAGAAAAAAGTTTGAATGTTCTAGAAGATGGCGTAATCGAAGGGCGAAAAGTTTTTAGTAATATGATGAAATACATTAAAATTACAATCAGTTCTAATTTTGGGAACGTGTTCTCGATTTTGATGGCAAGTGCTTTTCTGCCATTTTTACCAATGCTATCTATTCAGTTACTGATTCAAAATTTGATCTATGATATCGCACAATTAGCTATTCCTTGGGATAAGGTGGACGAAGAAGATTTATTAAAACCGGTCCGTTGGGAAACGAATGGATTGATGAAATTCACATTGTGCATTGGGCCCGTAAGTAGTATTTTCGATATTATGACTTATGCCGTAATGTGGTTTGTATTCAGTGCGAATACGATCGGCAGCCAACATTTATTCCAAACTGGTTGGTTTGTGGTTGGTTTGGTTAGCCAAACGCTGGTTGTTCAAATGGTTCGAACTAGAAAGTTACCATTTCTTCAAAGTATTGCATCCCCTGCTGTTATTCTTTCCAGTTTAGGAGCAATTGGTTTAGGATTATTAATTGTTTTGACACCAATTCGGGAGGTTTTCGACTTTGTGAAACTTCCAGCTAATTATTGGGGCTGGTTCATTTTGATCATTGTACTATATTTAATTACAGTAGAAGTTGCTAAAAGACTGTATATTCACATCACCAAAGAGTGGATTTGATTTTGAAAAAGAGTTTTTAGGGTTTGGCTGAACTGCTCATTTTTATGAAAGATGAGTGTAGTTTTATCATTCTAAATAACGAAAGATTTGTTTCTCTGAAAATATGTTTGTTCGTAATGAACAAAAAAAGATTGACTAAAATAGTTTCATTTCATTTTTTTAAGAACAAAGGCAAATATTACAAAAATTTGCCTTTGTTCTTTTTTATTTTTTTGAAAAAGTCTATGCATTTTTTTAGAAAATAATTTCTAACTTGAATCGTTTCTGTAACATAACAATGTTCAAAGGTACTATAACAGACGATTGTCAACAGATATGTTCATGCATCCTTTTTGTAAAACGGTTTCTTGTTTGTGATTTTTATCACTAACCTTTGGTACGAAAGGATTCGAGTATTTTAATGAATTTTAAAGAATTGCCAACTTTTTACTTGCTCTTTTATCTGTTTAGTGATAATTTGTAAGTGTAGTCGATAAAAAGTAATACAGTTTTTAATGCTGTTTTATTTTTTACGAAATAAAGAAACGTAACAGAGAGGATTGTGTGACAAAATGGCAAAGGCAAAGAAACAAAAACCTATTGACTTTAATGCACTTATGGAAAAAGTCGACGCTGATTTCCCAACATTTCAAATCTTAGATAAAGACGGGAAAATCGTAAACAAAGACGCTGTACCGGATTTATCAGATGACGAACTAGTAGAATTAATGACTCGTATGGTTTGGTCACGTGTATTAGACCAACGTTCAACTGCTTTGAACCGTCAAGGTCGTCTAGGCTTCTTCGCACCAACTGCTGGACAAGAAGCAAGCCAATTAGCAAGTCAATTTGCTATGGAAAAAGAAGATTACTTATTACCAGGTTACCGTGATGTACCTCAATTAGTTCAACACGGCTTACCATTAACAGAAGCTTTTCTTTGGTCTCGTGGACATGTAGCAGGTAACCACTATGCACCAGAATTAAATGCTCTACCACCACAAATCATCATTGGTGCGCAATACATCCAAGCAGCAGGAGTTGCTTTAGGAATGAAAAAACGCGGCAAGAAAAACGTTGTCTTCACTTATACAGGTGATGGCGGTTCTTCACAAGGTGATTTCTATGAAGCAATCAACTTTGCAGGAGCATATCATGCAAATGGTGTGTTCATCATCCAAAACAATGGTTTTGCGATTTCAACACCTCGTGAAAAACAAACAGCGGCTAAAACATTAGCACAAAAAGCAGTAGCAGCGGGAATTCCAGGAATCGTTGTTGACGGAATGGATCCATTAGCAGTGTATGCAATTGCAAAAGAAGCGCGCGAATGGTCTGTAGCAGGAAATGGCCCTGTTTTAATTGAAACATTAACTTACCGTTATGGTCCACATACATTATCAGGTGACGATCCAACTCGTTACCGTTCAAAAGACATGGATGACGAATGGGTACAAAAAGATCCATTGATCCGTTTCCGTAAATATCTTGAAGGCAAAGGCTTATGGTCTGAAGAAAAAGAAAATGAAGTAATCGAAAAAACAAAAGAAGAAATCAAAGTAGCAATTGCAGAAGCTGATAAAGTTCCAAAACAAAAAGTTTCTGATTTCTTGAAAAACATGTTTGAAGTTCAACCTCAAAACATTAAAGAACAAATTGCATTCTACGAAGCGAAGGAGTCGAAATAATCATGGCACAAAAAACAATGATCCAAGCAATTACAGATGCCTTAGCTCTTGAATTAGAGAAAGACGAAAACGTACTGATCTTCGGTGAAGACGTTGGTAAAAACGGCGGAGTTTTCCGTGCAACTGAAGGCTTACAAGAAAAATTTGGCGAAGACCGTGTCTTCGATACTCCTTTAGCAGAATCTGGAATCGGTGGTTTAGCTTTCGGTTTAGCGTTAGAAGGGTACCGTCCAGTTCCTGAAATCCAATTCTTTGGATTCGTATTTGAAGTCTTTGACGAAATCGTTGGTCAAATGGCTCGTACTCGTTACCGTATGGGCGGAACACGTAACATGCCAATTACTGTTCGTGCGCCATTTGGTGGTGGTGTGCATACACCAGAACTTCACTCAGATAACTTGGAAGGGCTAATTGCTCAATCTCCTGGTATCCGTGTGGTTATCCCATCAAACCCATATGATGCAAAAGGACTATTGATTTCTGCAATCAGAAGCAATGACCCTGTTGTTTACCTAGAGCACATGAAACTTTACCGTTCTTTCCGTGAGGAAGTGCCAGATGAAGCGTACGAAGTGCCTTTAGATAAAGCTGCTGTAACTCGTGAAGGTACAGATATTTCTATCATCACTTACGGTGCAATGGTTCGTGAAGCAATCAAAGCTGCTGACAACTTAGCGAAAGACAATATTTCTGCTGAAATCATTGACTTACGTACTGTCGCTCCTTTAGATGTTGAAACAATCATCAAATCAGTAGAAAAAACTGGTCGCGTAGTCGTTGTTCAAGAAGCACAAAAACAAGCTGGCGTTGGCGCTATGGTTGTTTCTGAAATTTCTGAACGCGCAGTATTATCATTAGAAGCGCCAATTGGCCGTGTATCTGCTCCAGATACAATCTTCCCATTTGGACAAGCAGAAAACATTTGGTTGCCAAATGCTAAAGATATCGAAGCGAAAGCTAGAGAAATCGCAGAATTTTAATTAAAAACTAGAATGAAGTTGCTTAAACAGCATACCTAGATTTTCACGTGATTATTTCGTCACGTGGAAATTTAGCGCTGTTGTTTTCCGCAGTTTTCCAGTTAGACAGATATGATAAAGGAAGGGAAGGCTTAAAAAATGGCTTATCAATTTAAATTACCAGATATTGGTGAAGGTATTGCAGAAGGCGAAATCGTAAAATGGTTCGTTAAAGCAGGAGATACCATCAATGAAGATGATACATTATTAGAAGTTCAAAACGATAAATCTGTAGAAGAGATTCCATCTCCTGTTACAGGAACAGTTAAAGCAATCGTAGTACCAGAAGGCACAGTAGCAAACGTTGGAGATGTATTGATCGAAATCGATGCACCAGGGCATCCTGAAAATGATGCAGCACCAGCTGCTCCTGCTCAAGAACAAACGCCTGCTCAACCAGCAGCTACTCCAGAAGCACCAGTAGCTGACAATGGCGGCGGTGTTTTCCAATTTAAATTACCAGATATCGGTGAAGGTATTGCAGAAGGCGAAATCGTAAAATGGTTCGTTAAAGCAGGCGATACAATTAACGAAGATGATACTTTATTGGAAGTTCAAAACGACAAATCTGTTGAAGAAATTCCTTCACCAGTTACAGGTACAGTTAAAAACATCGTTGTTCCAGAAGGTACAGTAGCAAATGTCGGAGATGTATTGATCGAAATCGATGCACCAGGACATAACTCTGCACCAAGTTCAGCTCCAGCACCAAGTGCTCCTGCTCAAACAGAACAAGCAGCACCAGCACCTGCAGCGTCAACAGGCGTAGTAGCAGCGGCTGATCCAAACAAACGTGTCTTGGCTATGCCATCAGTACGCCAATTTGCTCGTGAAAAAGATGTTGATATCACACAAGTTGCGCCAACTGGTAAAGGCGGACGTGTGACAAAAGCAGATATCGAAAGCTTTATCTCAGGCGGCGGACAAGCAGCAGCGCCAGCACAAGCTGAACAAACTGCAGCAACACCACAAGCAACAGCTACAACTGAATCAGCAGCACCAAAAGCGCCTGCTAAACCATTTGTTTCTGATTTAGGCGAAGCTGAAACTCGTGAGAAAATGACTCCAACACGTAAAGCAATTGCTAAAGCGATGGTTAACAGTAAACATACTGCACCACACGTTACATTGCATGACGAAGTTGAAGTATCTAAATTATGGGATCATCGTAAGAAATTTAAAGATGTTGCTGCTGCAAACGGCACAAAATTAACATTCTTACCATACGTTGTGAAAGCATTGACAGCAACAGTTCAAAAATTCCCAATCTTGAATGCATCAATTGATGATGCCGCTCAAGAAATCGTTTATAAAAACTACTATAACATTGGTATCGCAACAGATACTGATCATGGTTTATATGTACCAAACGTTAAAAATGCGAACACTAAGAGTATGTTTGCAATCGCTGATGAAATCAACGAAAAAGCAGCTCTTGCAATTGAAGGCAAATTAACTGGTGCGGATATGCGTGATGGTTCTATCACAATCAGTAATATTGGTTCAGTTGGTGGCGGCTGGTTCACACCAGTTATCAACTACCCTGAAGTTGCTATTTTAGGTGTTGGTACGATTGCTACTCAACCAGTTGTAAATGCAGACGGTGAGATCGTTGTTGGACGTGTCATGAAACTTTCAATGAGTTTTGATCACCGTATCGTTGATGGCGCAACTGCTCAAAAAGCAATGAACAACATCAAGCGTTTATTAGCTGATCCAGAATTATTATTAATGGAAGGATGATTATCACATGGTAGTAGGAGATTTCGCCATTGAATTAGATACAGTCGTAATTGGTTCAGGCCCTGGAGGATACGTTGCAGCGATTCGTGCTGCTGAAATGGGTCAAAAAGTTGCGATCATTGAACGTGAGTTTATCGGCGGTGTATGTTTGAACGTTGGATGTATTCCTTCTAAAGCATTGATTGCAGCTGGACATCACTATCAAGAATCACTAGACTCAACAATGTTTGGTGTAACAGCTAAAGACGTTGAATTAGACTTTACAAAAACACAAGAATGGAAAGACACTAAAGTAGTTAACACATTAACAAGCGGTGTTGGTTTCCTTCTTAAAAAACATAAAATCGAAATTATTGAAGGTGAAGCGTTCTTTGTTGATGAAAACACGTTACGTGTGATCCACCCAGATTCAGCTCAAACGTACTCATTCAATAATGCAATCGTAGCAACAGGTTCTCGTCCAATCGAAATCCCAGGATTTAAATTTGGCGGACGTGTCTTAGATTCTACAGGTGGTTTGAACTTGAAAGAAGTACCTAAGAAATTTGTTATCATCGGTGGCGGCGTTATCGGTGCAGAATTAGGTGGAGCATATGCGAACCTTGGTTCTGAAGTAACGATTTTAGAAGGTAGCCCTTCAATTTTACCAACGTATGAAAAAGATATGGTTAAACTAGTTACAGATGACTTCAAGAAGAAAAATGTAACAGTTGTAACCAAAGCAATGGCTAAAGAAGCAATCGACAATGGCGACAGCGTAACGGTTAAATATGAAGTAGACGGCAAAGAAGAATCAGTCACTGCTGACTATGTAATGGTAACAGTTGGACGTCGTCCAAACACGGATGATCTTGGTTTAGAACAAGCCGGTGTTGAAGTTGGCGAACGTGGTTTAGTTAAAGTTGACAAACAAGGTAGAACAAGCGTATCAAACATCTTCGCCATTGGTGATATCGTACCAGGCGCTGCTCTTGCTCATAAAGCAAGCTATGAAGCCAAAATTGCAGCAGAAGCAATTTCTGGTAAAAAAGTAGAAGTAGACTACAAAGCAATGCCTGCTGTAGCCTTTACTGATCCAGAATTAGCAAGCGTTGGTATGACAATTGCTGAAGCGAAAGAAGCGGGATTAGAAGCAACAGCATACAAATTCCCATTCGCTGGTAACGGCCGTGCTATTTCTTTAGGTAAAACTGAAGGATTCGTACGTTTGGTAACAACAAACGAAGACAATGTGATTATCGGAGCACAAATCGGCGGAGTTGGCGCAAGTGATATGATTTCTGAATTATCATTAGCGGTTGAATCTGGCATGAATGCTGAAGATATCGCATTAACAATCCATCCACACCCATCTTTAGGGGAAATTACTATGGATGCTTCTGAATTGGCTTTAGGTTTGCCAATTCATATTTAATAGCATATTTGTCACACAAAGAAAGACCGAGCTGGCCAAGCTCGGTCTTTTGTCTATATATATTGTTATTTTATTTGGTTAGAAATAAACACTATTTTTACATAGCATGTCTGTTTTTTTAGAATATATAATGAAAAAATAAAGAGATTATTGGTTTTTTTGAAAAGAAAAGAGAATAAAAGAAGTCTTTTGTGCATAGTTGAAATTGATAAACTATTGTAATGTTATATCTATTTAAATGACACACGAATATGGTAAGATTTTTGTATTCTAAATTTTAGATAGTTTAAAATTTTCTGGAGAGGAACGTATGCCAACTTATGTTTTCATTTATTCTTTTTTTAGAAGGAGTACTTACATTTATTTCACCTTGCATCTTGCCCTTGCTTCCTGTATATCTTACCTATTTTTTAGGTACAAATAATGAGAAGAGTAAAATGGATTCCTTACTGAGAATTTTTTCATTTATTGGTGGTTTTTCGTTTATTTTTATAATAATGGGAATGCTTGCTAGTTACATTAACCAATACTTGATTTTATACCGAACGCAAATACAGCTGGTTACTGGGATTTTAGTTATCCTTGCAGGGCTTAAGATGGCAGAACTAATTCGTTTGCCAAAATTTCCCCGTCTTTTTCCTAACATTCAATATTCTGGAAAATTTACTTCATATTTTTCCTTGTTCTTATTTGGGATTATTTTTGCGATTGGCTGGTCGCCTTGTTTAGGAACTTTTTTAGGCACAGCGTTACTAATTGCTTCGCAGCACGGAACGGCTGTTATGGGGGGATGGCTTTTATTTATTTACTCTATGGGATTAGCCCTTCCGTTTATTCTTTGCACGCTTTTCATCGATTCGTTTAAAGGCATTTTTGCAACGATCAAGAAAAATTATAAATTAATAAATCTTATTTCGGGTCTATTATTGATTGTTGTTGGGATTTTTATGATGACAGGCTGGATTAACTATTTACAATTGTTTGTACCAAGATAGGAGGAAATCAGTGTGAAAAAGAAACCTATTTTTTTGCTTCTTAGTTTGATTGTGTTATTAAGTGCTAGTTTTTTCATGTATACAAAATTAAAGTCAAGTGAGGACATTAATATAAGTATTGAACCAGATGCTAAAGATATTCCTGATAATAAAATTACCGAAGATGCGTTCAATATATCATTTCAAGACAATGAAGGAAAAGAACGGAAACTTTCTGAATTTAAAGGTAAACCAATTGTTCTTAATTTTTGGGCAAGCTGGTGTCCGCCTTGTAGACAAGAAATGCCAATGTTTCAAAAAGCTTATGAGTTAGATTCTGATGTACAGTATCTGCTAATCAATCAAACAGATGGCTATCGAGAAACAAAACAAAAGGCTCAAGAATTTATGACGAATGAAAAACTTACGATGCCACTTTATTATGATGAAACAGGGGATAGTATGATAAAATATGGACTTAATGCATTACCAATGACTGTTTTTATTGATGCAGATGGAGTGATTAAAGGAAAGTCTTTAGGGGCTTTAAATGAGTCTAGTTTCAAAACGTATTTAGACAAAATTAATTAAAGTTTATTAAGTGGGTAGGGGCTAATTTTTAATTTTGTGTCTCAATAATAGAGCGAAGAAGAATCAAGAGAGGTATAATTTTATGAAAAAAGTTACTCGAAATCTTATCTTATTAAACGTTCTTGTTTGGGCAGTTGGCGCTTGTGTTTACTTTGTTACCATAAAGAGAGAACAAAGTTTTTTGAAAAACAACGAGCAACTGATTAAAGAAATGGTTTCTTTTCAAACATATGATGAATACAAAGAAAAAGAATCATATCTAGCAACAAAAATGACCAAAACTGTTTTAGATCAGGTATGTCCGATTGTTCAAGTTAGTGGAGAAGTACCGAAAATAACGATTGATAATATGAAAACAACGTATTCAAATTTTCAAAAAAATAAAATTGAAATTGCTGTTTCGTTTAATAGGAGTGTGGCTAAAAGCCCCAAGCGGTTAATTGAACTTAAGGCAGTATATACCAAAAATAAAGACAAATGGCTGATGAGTCACTATAATTATATTTAAAAATCATTGGTTTAAACGAATAGGAAGATGGAATAAATGAAGAAAAAATATTTACTTATAGGGAGTATAATTTTAATAATGCTGGGTGTTAGTTTTTGGCAATATACTTCTTATACAGCAAACAAAAAGAAAGCCGTCGTAGAGGAATTCAAAAAATATAATGAAACACTGGTGTATGATATTTTTTATTACTCTCCTGACATTCCTAATGAAGAAAAGCGATTAAGCTTGAAAAAAAGAATGGACACCAAATTAGTAGACTCAATGTGCCCGCCAATTCCACAAATAAGTAAACCAGTTACGCAACCTGTAAATGAACTGATAGATATGAAGACAAAAGCAATCAAGAGTATTTCTGATAGGCAAAGAAAAGTAACAACTACATTTACAATTAAAACCCCTGAAGGCACGAAATTTCCACAAAAAGTGGAAGCGGAGTATAAAGAGAAAGATGGCAAATGGGTTATGGAGAAAATTCAGCCGATTGCTGAATGATCGGGGTAGTAGAGAAGGCTTAATCTTAATAGAGTTTTTTTAGTATTTTTCATTAAAAATGATATTTAGGTTTAAAATAGCAATGATATTCTTGAGGGATGTCAGATGATTTAATCTTAAAGAAATCTGATGACTCTTTTTTATTTTATACAAAAAATACTGATGATTTCTCACCAACATTAGAAAGAATATGTTTTTAGTTTATTGCGATTACTTGTGATTAGATAAAGTATTTGTATCAGTTGTAAAAAATCTGAAGTAAAAACCATTAGCAGACAACATATAAATGATTGGTAAATACTGAATCAGATACCTAGATCTACCTCCTTCAAACAGAAGAAGATATAAAAAGGCACCTAAAATGCTTAATTTAAAAACAGCTAAGGTGATATCTTGATCATCATCTTGAAAGTTTTTTTGAGTGACGAAAAGCAAGCCTATTAAAGTGATTAGCCACAATATGTGCATGAAAAATCTTATTGTTTTAACTCTTTCGCCTTGTTGATAATACGTATCCCTTAAAAGATTTTTTATGGGATTTTTTGAGTCTTCAGAAACTTGAGCAGTTCCATCAATACCCCAACCAAAATCGCCACGATCAGTATTATAAATATGCTTTTTAAACAAAAACTTTGTATAACCTGTGAAGCCATATCTTTTTAAACGTTCTTTAATTTTTGAATTGGCATAGTCGATTTTTTCTTTTTGTGTAGGGAGAGAGATTATTGCAGCCGTATCAGTTTCGCTGAAACCACCGTTACCATTTAAGCCCATCATTATAAAATGTTGCCAAGGTTTAGCTTTATCTTTATCAAGAACAATAAGAGATTGGTGTTCTTCGAATGTATGAAAAAGTGTAACTGTTCCAGTGAAAGAAAGGAAGAAAAGCAAAGATACTACTATTGCCTTCTTTAAATGCTTTTTTTTATGAGTTGTTATCAAAATAATGGATTCTACTATTGCATATGCAACTAAGAAAACAATAGAGGAGGGTTTTAATAAATAAGAAATAGCAATTAAAATACCTAGAATAATACTAAAAATTTTATTAGATTTGTTTTTAACTAGTGAATATACCCAAAAAATAACACTAATTATAGGTAAAATGATGGTATCTGTATAAACTACCAATATCCAAGGCGATAACGCTAACGAAATAAGTGCTAGATAAAATGAAATATAAGCTATTTTTGTGTTAAATAGATTTTTTGCTGCTAGAAAGATAAAAATAAAGCCAATATCCATAAAAATTGTATTTACTAGTTGCCAAAATAACCAAGAATAGCCTAGAGAATGATGAATAAAATTACCTAATTGACTTATAAAATACATTAAAAAGAAAAACAAGCTATTATTTGGATTTTTTGATAAATAAATACTAGCAATAGAGTTTGGTGAATGCTTTATTAACTCTGTTACGCTAGAGTGAATGGCATCTACATCCCAGCCGATCGGTACATGAATAAAGTAAAGTATAATTATTTGTAACATGAAGATGAAGACAAAACTTATTCTTGTGATTATTGAGAGATGTTTTTTCGAAAAATCAAAAAGCTTATAACATATATTTTTCACGTACAATCGTATGCTTTTTGAAAAAAGTATGACACTGATAATACAAAGAAAAATGAGTAATCCACCCCAAATCTTGTTATTAATATTTGAGATGTCTAATAGGCTACTTCTAAGCGAACCATAAAATGTAAGAAGAATGGATAGAAGAAATGCATAGTTTAAAAGGGAAAACATTGTTTTTTTCATATAAAAATCTCCTGAAATGTATTCTAATGCTGTGATTATTATTAATAAATTCAAATTGGTACTCACTTATTATAGAACAATCTATTGGATTAAGAAATATCTAAAGACAAAAACGCCTAAAAGTTAAAGTGAAACCTTAGCTTTTAGGCGTTTTTAGTTACCTATTTTTTATTCTAATGATGTAATAGTTCATCATCTTGTTCATCAATTCTATGAACCATCTCAAGCAGTCCACCATTTCCTTCATCAATGATCCTTTTGACTCTAGAAATCGTTGTCGTGCTACTGCCAGTGGCTTCTGAAATGTCACTATAAGTTTTATTTAACAGCAGCAACTTTGCTACTTCAAATCGTTGAATCAACGATTCTAGCTCCTTTAGAGTCATTAAATCATCAAAGTAATTGTAACAATCTTCCAATGTTTCTAAGGCTAATAGAGAACGGAAAAACTCATCACCGTGACCATCTTGTATTTTTTCAATTTTCATAAGTTCCTCCTTATTATATAGGTAACAACGTTTAGCAAAATAAAACGTTACTTTTCCACAGTAGCTCATTTAATCAAGAGCAATAGAGGAGGCTTGTTCCACTCTAATAGCAAAGTTTATTTTGTCTGATAGTAGAGCTTATAAAGTGCAGATTGACTATTTTATCTAATAGTTAGAGTAAGTACAAGCATTTTCCATTATAAAACTATTTCCTATTTTGTCCAGTAAATTGAATAAGTGATTCAATAGAATAAATCGTAATATAGGTTACTACTAGAGTGATAAGTATACTTTCAGGGCATTAAAAATAAATCAGCTAAAGTTTTGTTACTTATAATGTTTATCTAAAAAAAGCGTATCTTGACATTGATCTTATTCAGGTACAAGGCTAAAGGCTATGTTCGTACGTATTCAAATTGAATGCTACGGTAGCTAGAGTAAAGAGCTTAGTAAATAAAATTAGAAATAAAAGAAAACGTTCCGCCAATCATTGAATAATCAAGGCAGAACGTTTTCTACTATATCAATTTTTTTACTTAGAAAGTAATCTCACTAAAGTGTATTGTTTTTTTCCTTTTCTCACAATAATGAATTTTCCATCAAATGTATTCTCAGCAGTAACTACAAAGTCTACTTCTTTAATTCGATCTCCATTAATTGAAATCGCGCCATTTGAAATGTCTTCTCTAGCTTGTCGTTTAGAAGGCTCAATCCCCAATTCGATCAGCCAATCTACAAGATTTTGATCTAGTACATCAGTTTCGATAGTAGGCATATTTTTAAATCCTTCTTCAATTTGTTTTGATGTTAGATTTTTTACATTGCCTGAAAATAAAGCTTCTGAAATTGCGAGTGCATCGTTTAAATCTTCTTCACTGTGAACAAATGTTGTCATCTCAGCCGCTAATACTCGTTGTGCTTCCCGCAAATGAGGTTCTGTTTGGACTTTAACTTCTAGCGCATCGATTTCTTCTTTTGTTAAGAAAGTAAAGAATTTCAAGTATTTGATGACATCACGGTCATCTTGGTTTACCCAGAATTGGTAGAACTCGTAAGGCGTTGTTTTTTCTGGATCAAGCCAAACGGCACCACCAGCTGTTTTACCAAATTTTGTGCCATCTGCTTTTAGCATCAATGGAATGGTTAAACCAAAAGCCTTTGCATCTGCCCCTTCTTTTTTACGGATCAAGTCTAAACCTGCTGTGATATTCCCCCATTGATCAGCACCACCGATTTGCATGCGGACGTTGTTATTTTGGAATAGGTGTAAAAAGTCCATTGATTGTAGGATTTGGTACGTGAATTCTGTAAATGAAATTCCTGTTTCTAAACGACTTGCTACAATATCTTTAGCCAGCATTGTATTAATATTGAAAAATTTACCGAAATCTCTTAAGAAATCTAAAAGAGTAAGGTTGTGCGTCCAATCGTAGTTGTTGACAAGTGTTAATGTGTTGTCTGTATCAACCGCAAATAGTTTTTCCATTTGTCTTGTTAAAGAATCTACGTTATGTTGGACTGTTTCCATTGTTTGTAGTTGACGCTCTGTTGTACGTCCGCTTGGATCACCGATTGTTCCTGTTGCGCCACCGATTAAAATAAACGGGTGGTGTCCAAATGCTTGGAATCTTTTTAGCATCATAAAAGGGATTAAATGCCCGATATGCATACTATCTCCTGTAGGATCCACACCGCAGTATAGTGAAATGCTATTGGTTTCAACGTATTCACGTAACCCTTCGCTATCTGTTTGTTGGTTGATGGCACCACGCCATTCTAATTCATCAATAATGTTTGTCATGTTGATTCATCCTTTCCTATATAAATAAAAAACGCCCCATAGGCTATTAGCCTATGGGACGAACTCCGCCGTGTTACCACCCAAATTGTATATGACAAAAGCATATACCTCTCAAATCTGTATCGTAGATAGACGCCTACTTACGGTAGGAAACTAAAAGTGTAATTCACAAAAAATGTATATGCCAACTCTCACTAAATGCTGACTCTCTGAAATAGGGACATTTTTGCTACTTCGCTTTATTAAAGTTTGATATGTGATTTTGTAGCAATTCTACGACAAATACGTCGACTTGTCAAATTCTTCCTTTTTCCCTTTATTATTTTTAAATGAGGTATTTCTCAGATAAGTGCTTCTTTCTTTAATCTAGGTTTTTTGAACAGTGAAGGAGGGACATATGATTTCTGACAATTATCAATGAGCTCGTTACAAAAAGCTTTTATAGGCTATTTTTTTCATATAAACGCTTTAGCGTAGTAGAGCGTTGACGCGCTGTATAGAGTAGAAAAATGTTAAATAACGGGCTTTTTTTTTAATTCTCCTCTTTTTGACTTGAGGCATAAAGGTACCTATACTTTGGGAGTGATTTCACATGTGGGAAACAAAAAATAAATTTAATCAGGAGGTCAAATAGAAACATGAATAAGAAGTTGTCATTATTTGGATTAATTGGAATTACCATGGCCTTTTTTGGAACGGTTCGTAGTGTTCCAACATTAGCATCAACCGGATGGGCGCAAATTTTTTATATGTTGATCGCAGCTTGCTGCTTTGCATTACCAATTGCTTTAATTTCAGCTGAGCTTTCAACTGGTTGGCCAGAAGAAGGTGGACCGCAAGTTTGGGTTCGTAATGCGTTTGGTGAAAAATGGGGTTTTGTTACGTCATGGTTATTATGGGTACAAATGTTTTTCGGAATGGTTATGGTTGCTTCTACTGTAGGAGTGTTATTGGGCTACGTGATTGATCGTCCGGATTTAGGACACAATAACTTATTTATCTTTATTATGATATTGATTTCTTATTGGGGCATTACATTGCTGAATTTGAAATTTGATATGGTAAAAATTGCAGGTGACTGGGGTGCGGTGATTGGTGTTTATATTCCATTTGTTGCTTTAGTCGTTTTAGGAATGATGTACATGGCAAAACATGGCATCAACCAAGATAGTTACTTAGGTCATTTTGAAGCGAGCAAGTTATTACCTGATTTTAGTGATTTAGGTAGCTTGCCAACATTAACAGGGATTATCTTCATTTTTGCTGGTGTAGAAATTTCTTCTGTTCATGCCAACAATATTGATAATCCAAAACGGAATTATCCAATTGCGGTAATTGCATCAGTTTTATTATTAGTTGTGTTCAATTTAGTAGCTGGTTTGAGTGTAGCTGATAGTGTACCTGCTGGACAAATGGAACTTGCCAATATCACCCAACCATTTGTTATTATGACACAAGACCTTGGGATTCCAGCGATTTTCAATAATATTGTTTCATTGATGATTTTAGTAGGTGTCCTAGTTCAATTGAGCGCTTGGGTTTTAGGTCCAAGTAAATCAATGATTAAAGTGGCAGAAGAAGGGAACTTACCACCATTCTTCCAAAAGCGTAATTCAAAAGGTATTCCAATTGTTTTCGTTATGATTCAAGCAATCGTTATTTCACTTGTTTCATTCTTATACGTAGTGGTTCCTGATATTAGCGCAGCATTTTTGATCATCACAATTACAACAACGATTCTTTATTGTGTGGTGTACTTATTGATTTCACTTTCAGCAATCAAATTACGTTACACTATGCCTGATAAAGAGCGTCCATTTAGATTAGGTAGCAAAGGAAATGGCTTGATGTGGATCGTATCAGGACTTGCCATCATTAGTGTGATTGTAACGATTTTGGTTAGTTTGATTCCGCCAACTTCTGTTCCAGCAAGCGGACACCTTGCATACATTATTTATCAAGTTGCAGCAACAGTTATTATGATCGGTATTGCACTGATTATTTATAAGAGAAAGAAACCAGAATGGAAAAAAGTAGAGAAGTAAAAAATAGATGAGCTCTATTTACTATGATTAATAATGAAAACATTGGAGGAAAATATCATGAAAAATTTCAATACAGACGATACTAATTTAAAAGCATTATTTATAGGAGATAAAGGTGAAAACGTTGATTTATTCAAAGAACTATTAAACAAAATGATCGATGAACATGTTGGTTGGAGACAAAATTACATGCCACAAGATTTACCAGTGATTTCACCGCAAGATAGAAGTTCTAAAAGTTTCCAAGAAACAGCAGACAATATGAGAAGTGTTTTCAATGTTTTATCTTCACGTTTACGCACTGAATCACTTCCATGGCACTCAGCAGGCCGTTTCTGGGGGCATATGAACGCCGAAACATTAATGCCGTCAATTATTGCCTATACAACTGCAATGCTTTGGAACGGTAATAACGTGGCTTATGAGTCATCACCAGCAACTTCACAAATGGAAGAAGAAGTTGGGATGGAATTTGCGACATTGATGGGTTATGAAGATGGTTGGGGACACATCGCAGCGGATGGATCGATCGCTAACTTAGAAGGTCTATGGTATGCCCGTAACATGAAATCATTGCCGTTTGCTATTCAAGCAGTTGTGCCAGAAATGGTTGCAGGTAAATCAGAGTGGGAATTATTAAATATGTCTACAACAGAAGTCTTGGACATCTTAGACCAAGTACAAGATAAAATGGATGAGATCAAAGCACATTCAGCTCGTAGCGGCAAAAACTTAGACAAATTAGGAAAATGGATTGTTCCTCAAACAAAGCACTATTCATGGTTAAAAGCGGCGGATATCATTGGTATTGGTTTAGATCAAGTTATCGCTGGTGAAGTAAACAGTGAATACCGTATGGATATTGATAAATTAGAAACACAAATTCGTGAATTAGCTGCACAAGGTGTTCCAACATTAGGTGTTGTGGGTGTCGTTGGTTCAACAGAAGAAGGACAAGTTGACCGTATCGATCAAATCATTGCTTTACGTGATAAATTAGCCAAAGAAGGGATTTATTTCTACGTACATGTGGATGCAGCTTACGGCGGTTACGGACGTTCAATTTTCTTAGACGAAAACGATCAATTTATCGAATGGGATAAAATTGAAGAAACCTATGCCAAACATAACATCTTCCAAGAAAAAAATGATTGGTTAACAAGAGAAGTGTACGATTCTTTCAAAGCAATTGAACAAGCTGAATCAGTAACCATTGATCCCCATAAAATGGGTTATATCCCTTATTCTGCTGGTGGTGTTGTAATCAAAGATATTCGTATGCGTGACGTAATTTCTTACTTTGCAACTTATGTATTTGAAAAAGGTGCGGATATTCCAGCCTTATTAGGTGCTTATATTCTGGAAGGATCTAAAGCCGGAGCAACAGCTGCAGCTGTTTGGACTGCACATAAAGTATTGCCATTAAACGTAACAGGTTACGGTAAATTAATGGGTGCAAGTATTGAAGGAGCGTATCATTTCTATCACTTTATCGATGGCTTAGAATTTAAAGTTGGCGATAAAACAATCGAAATGCATGCTTTAACAAAACCTGATTTTAATATGGTAGATTACGTGTTTAATGAAAAAGGCAATACAGATCTTGTGAAAATGAACAAATTAAACCATGATTTTTATGACTATGCGTCTTATGCAAAAGGTGGATTATATACCAACGAATTCATCACATCACATACAGATTTTGCTATTGAAGAATATGGTCACAGTCCATTTGAATTTGTAAATAGCTTAGGATTTTCTCGCGCTGAGTGGGAACGTGCAGATAAAGTAACCATCTTACGTGCTGCAGGGATGTCACCGTATATGAACGATAAAGAAGTGTTTGATGAATATGCAGAAAAAATCAAACAAGCGATCCAAGAAAAACTAGAAGCAATTTACGCTGAGTAATAGAAACGTATGGTTAAAACAAGTGCACATGTAAAGATGGGCGAATGATTAAGGAGAAAAAGGTCTTGATAAAGTACTTCTTTCTATGCACGAGTTGATCACTGCGGGTGTGGTAAAGCAATCACCGAGCTTTGCCACAGCTGCAGATTTTCTATAAAAATAAATAAGAGAAATGAACGGATGGATGACACATGTTGCTTCTACTTCAAATTCTCTATAAAAATGTGAGGAACAATGTATGAAAACATATCAAGTGAGTTTTAACGAAGCAGTTTTTTTATTAATAACATTACTGTTGATGATTGGTACCAGTATTATCGGTTTTAGTATTCCAGCTCATGTTGCTCTATTGATTGCCGTTGGTTATTTACTTTTGTTTGCGGTATATAAAAAGTTTTCTTGGGATTTTATTCATGATGGGCTTGTTGAAGGGATTTCTTCGGGCATTATTCCGATAGTGATTTTTATTTTGATTGGTGCGTTGATTAGTGTGTGGATCGCTGGTGGAACAATCCCGACAATTATGGTTTTGGGGTTTTCATTCCTATCAGTAAAGTTTTTTGTACCGACTGTTTTTATTGTTTGCGGTATCGTAGGTGGTGCTGTAGGCAGTTCATTTACCACGATTTCAACAATCGGAATTGCATTTTTAGGAATGGGAAGTTTGATTGGCGTTGATCCTGCATTAACAACAGGAGCAATTGTTTCTGGGGCATTTTTAGGCAATTCGATTTCGCCTCTTTCAGATACCGTTAATTTAGCTGCCGCAATTTCAGAAGTCGATTTATTTGATCATTTGAAACATACATATAAAACAGCCCTTCCAGCAGCTATCCTTTCGTTTGGCTATTTTTTAGTCATGGGATTTCATTATGACGGCGCTTTGAATAGTACAAGTATTCATGATATCGTAAATACATTAAATAACAATTTTACGATTTCTTTTGTTGAGCTAATTCCTTTAGCGATCTTGTTTGTATGTGCGTGGAAGAAAATTCCTGCTATCCCGACATTATTATTGAGTATTTGCACATCACTTGTTTTGATGGTCTTTACAAGTGCCCATTTCTCATTTGTTAAAACGGCTGATATGATTCAAAATGGATTTGTTTCTCATACAGGGAATACACAAGTGGATGAATTGCTTTCTAGAGGTGGAATTCAAAGCATGATGTGGTCGATATCATTGATCATTCTTGCTTTAGCATTAGGTGGATTATTAGTAAAAATGGAAATTATCGATTGCGTGCTATACCGCTTTGAAACAGCGATCAATTCTCGGCAAAAGCTGATTTTTATAACGATGATGAGTTCGATTGGAATTAATTTGTTGATTGGTGAGCAGTATCTTTCAATTATTTTACCTGGAAAATCGTTTATTACTAAGTTTAAAGAAAAACAGGTACCACTAACCTTGTTATCGAGAGGATTGAATGATGCTGGCTCTGTTGTAAATCCTTTGATTCCTTGGGGGGTGAGTGGGGTCTTTATTTCAGGGACTTTAGGGATTGCCACTGTCAGTTACCTACCTTATGCAGTATTTTGTTACATCTTACCACTATTCTCCTTTTTACTTACGGTTTTTAGTAAAAAGGAGAAATAAAGCAATAGGCCAAATAGACTGTGTAGTTGCTTCTTAAAAAGTAAAATAGAAAAAGAACGCTTGGATGTTAATCCAGACGTTCTTTTTTCATTTTAATTGCAGGTATTTTTTTGAGTGGTTGGATCGGTTTTACTTTTAAGATATCTAAAAAGAAGGTGAAAATTGGAATACCAACGATCAATCCCCAAACCCCAAATAAGCGTTCACTGATCAATAAAATAACAAAGGTATAAAAGATGGGCAGATCCGTTTTACTTGACATAAATTTCGGATTTAATACATAAGACTCGAACAAATGAACGACAATAATTACCAGCAAAATATAGATTACGTCATTGATTCCTCCTTGAGAATAGGCAATGAAACTTAAAGGAATACAGGAAATAATTACTCCTGCGACAGGAATCAAACTTAAAATAAAAATCATGATTGCCAAACTAGGCAATTGGGAAAAACCAATTAGTGCCAAACAAAGCGTGGTAATCCCCGTATTAACGACTGCAATAAAAAATTGAGCTTCCATTACGACACCAAACGTATTGACAAATTTATCCGCAAAAAAATAAATATCTTGGAAGAACCAATCAAAGTCGCTTTTTAAAAATAACTTAGAAAATTCGGCCATTTGCTTTTTCTCAATCATGAAAAAGAAACTCAAAATAAAAGAAAGAACAAAGGAAAGTCCTAGAGAACCAATATCTTGAATATAACGCAAAATTAAACTTGCCCCATTTTGAATTTGTGCCATTAAATTTGATTTTTCTATATAACTATTAATGATTGTTAGTAATTGATTATGATCATCGGTTGGATTTTGGTAAAAACGAACGACAGATGTATACATTTGTACCGATTGATGTATCAACACAGGGACATATTTCGTAATGGCTAGATAAATCAAGAAAACAATCAAGGAATAGGTAACCACAACAAGTATGAACGATGGAATCTTAGCAAATCGCTGAATAAATTTTACGAAATGCAGAGCTAAAAAGGTAAAAATAAATGTTAATAGAATCATTGTTATCATGCTTCTAGCTAGATATAAAACGAGAATGATCGAAGCTAAAACAAAAAATCGTCTTAGACGCTCATTTTGGAGAAATTTTTCATAGATAGTCACTTACAACACTCCTAACAGCTAATAATCTAAATTTTTTTGGTGAGATTTCCTATGCGCTATAAATAAATATAGCATTAAGAATTTTGGTGAAAAAAACTTGTAAGATAACTATAAGCCTTTTTTCTTTTTTTAGGTAGTCAACTCACCTTAATCTGTAAAAAAATTAATTTAAGAAGGCATAAATTAGGTCGTGTCTTTCTTTGGTTTCAGTTTATTTATTTTTTTATTTTATTTTGATGTTTACGTCTCTTATAGTTAGAATTTTTATTGTAAAACGAGGAGGTTTTAGTGGTGATAAGGAAAAAACTGTTTTTTTATTATGTTCTGCAATGTTATATTTATCTTCTTGTAGTGCTAATAAAAGGGAAAGGGAACAATGAATGATTTTAGTGAGTATATTTTACCGTTTTGGGAATCGGAGGTAGAGCAAGTTGAAGTTGGTAGAGTGGCAAAATCATTTCAACTTTATCTTATAGACTAAAAAATATTTATCACATTAATTTTATCGTTAAACATTAAAATGTGGATAGGACTTTAAAGTAAATGGGGTCAGATAAAGAAATAGGTGGATGATATCCGAAGGGGGCATTTGGTATTCTGAAGTAGTTGAAAAAACAAAGAACTTTTGTGTTTTATTGATCAAATAACAAAAAGTCTAAATATCATTGACAATCTTTTAAATAAATGATAGTTTTAAAAGTGAATTGTGTTCACTTTTGTTTTTTTAGCTAATTATGTGATCAAATTCACTATGTGATCAACTGCTCAATAATTGAGATTAGTTGTTCTTTATTCAAGACAGAGCAACTGTTTTTACCAAAATTATTATTATTCAAGACATGTCCATTTAATAAATCCGCCACTGCAATTGAAATAGTCCATAAATGCAGATTTTCTTTTTGGTCATGCAATGTTAATAGCTGCTGATAAATAGTTTTTACATATAAATCAAAAGCTTCTGACATTGCTCGTTCGTCATGAACGTCCAAAGAATAATGGGCAGAAAAATATTTTTGAATAAATGGATCATTTCCATAAATCGATACTCGTTCGACCATGTGGACACTAAATTCATATGGTGTTTGAATCCTTGGTAACGTACGGGCGGACTCTAGCATAAAGTTAGTGGTTGCATCATACCAAAGTTCTAAAAGAAGATCTTCTTTTCGTTTCCAATGCTTGTAAAAAGATCCTACAGCATAACCTGCGGATTTAGTAATATCTGAAATACTAGTTTCGTCAAAGTTTTTTTCAACAAATAATAAACTAGCAGCTTCTTTTATCTTGTTTTTTGTTAATTCGGATTTTTTCTGCTGTTTAACCATTGTTCTCCTCGTTTTCAGTAAAATAGTTGTGGTGATAACAGATTAAATTATAGCTTATTCGACGATACAATTCTATACACATATGTTTTTACGTAGACTTAATTTTAGGTTGTTTCACTAAAATTAATCAATAATTATTTTATCAGGAGGCGTAATAAAATGAAGTATCCCAAACTATTTTCAGAAGGAAAAATTGGCAAAATGACTATCAAAAATCGGATTGTTTTACCAGCAATGGGCATCAATATGTCTAATCAAGGTTATGTCAATGAAGCAATTATTAATCACTATACGGAGCGAGCCAAAGGAGGCGTTGGTTTAGTGATTGTAGAAGTAACTTGTGTAGATGCACCCCAAGGATTAAATACATCCAATATGCTAGTCATTGATGATGACAAATATATTGAAGGGATGGGTAGGCTAGCAGCTTCAATCCATAAGTATGAAGCAAAATGTCTTTTACAAATTAGTCATACAGGTCGTGGGGCTCGTCGTAAAATCACTGGAAAACAACCAGTTGGCCCATCATCAGTTGCAATGCCTTATACATTCATGATGGGACTTTCAAACGAAACACCTAAAATGCTGACGGTTGAGGAAATTCAAGCAATTGAAGATAAGTATGCGCAGGCGGCTTTAAGAGCAAAAAAAGCTGGATTTGATGGGATTCAACTTCATAGTATCGGTTATTATATGGGGGAACAATTTCTTAATTCAAAATCAAATACTCGGACAGACGAATACGGTGGTAGCAAAGAAAAAAGAATTACTTTCCATTTAAATATTGTTCGCAAAATTAGAGAATTATGTGGAGAAGATTTTGCAGTTACAGTAAAGTTGGCTGTTTTAGAACTGGGTGAAGATGCAGGTATTACGTTTGAAGAAGGGATTTATTATGCTTATCGTCTTCAAGAAGCTGGTGTGGATGCTCTTGAAGTCATGGTAGGCGCTTGGAAAAAAGAAGCTACTTTGGAAGATATTGCGGATACAGGAGCTTCTAAAGGACAAATCTTCGATGTGTCTGCTGGTGTGAAAGCAGGGATCGAACAAATTACAGGTGCGAAACCAACGATTCCTATTATTAGTGGGGGACGTTCTGGGTATGCAATAATTGCGGAAGAAGCATTAGAAAATAACAAATGCGAATTTGTCTTTATGGGAAAAGGGTTGTTAGCTGAACCGAATTTGCCAAATCTAGTTCTTCAAAATAAAGAAGCCTTAATTCGACCTTGTATCGGCTGTAATACTTGTATTGATCAGCAATTACAATATGATAAGCCTTCAAGATGTTCTAGCAACGCTGTTTTAGGGAACCGCAACAATCGCTACGAATTAGAACCTGCTAAAAAACAAAAAAACATTGCCATTATCGGAGGTGGAATCGCAGCAGTAGAAGCTGCTCGAGTAATGGCATTACGCGGTCATAAAGTCACTATATATGAGAAAAATGACTTTATTGGCGGACAAGTTAAACTAGCTGCTGCACCTCCTCACAAAGAGAATATTCATCCAATGCTTGATTATTTTGAGGCGATCACAAAAGAGTTAGACATTACGATTAAATTAAATTCGTTTATGAATACTGAAGATATATTAGTGTTAAATGCAGATGTAGTAATTTGCGCCGTTGGTCCAACACCGGTTCGTTTAACGATTCCAGGTATTGATTTACCTCACGTATTTGATGCAAAAGAGGCATTGGCAGGAAAAGATACTGGTGAGAATGTGGTTATTATAGGTGGTGGCGTTGTTGGTGGAGAAACAGCCGAGTATTTAGTGGAGCAAGGGAAAAAAGTAACGATAATTGAAGCTTCTGATACCTTAGCTGCAAAAATGGTCATGACCAATCGAACCATTTTGTTAGATCATTTAAAACTTTTAGGTACGACCTTTATGTGTGAAACGAAATGTGTGAAGATCAATCAACAATCAGTTGAAGTGATTGATGGTACAGGTGAAGCAAAAGAAGTTGTGGCAGATACGGTCTTATTATCAGTAGGAGAAAGACCAAATACGTCGCTGTATGATAGCCTTGTCGGAAAAGTGCCGGAATTATACAATATTGGTGATAGTAATACACCAGATTGTTTTGCAACTAGTATCAAGCAAGGACATGAAGTGGGCGTAGAAATATAGATAGAAAAAAGAAAAGAGGCTGAGAGATAACTTTTGGAGTTATCTTTCAGTCTCTTAACATTTAGATATGGAAATAATCGAAAGTCTTATTCACTTAGTTAGAATGTTTTACCAAGAGTTGTTGCTTGGTTCATTGCAGCGCCTAGTAATTCTTCTGCTTTTTCAGGATGGTGATCGATCCCTTCAATGAATAATTGATCGACTTCAGACACACCAACAAAATTTAGGATTCCTTTTACATATTGAGAAGCAAAATCTTGTCCTTCATAAAAACCGCCATTTGATTGAATGTGTAATGCTTTTTTTCCATTAGTTAAAGGTTTAGGACCTTCTTCTGTGTATTTGAATGTTTTACCAGCTACGTTGATTGTATCAACCCAAGCTTTCAAGCGAGTAGGCACATTTAAGTTCCATAAAGCATTAGCGATAACCACTTTATCAGCCTCTAAAAATTGATCTGTTAATTCGTTGAAGCGAGCTACTTTAGTTTGTTGGCTTTCGTTTAATGCAGTAAATTCTGTACCAGTACGTAAAGCACCCCAGCCAGAAAGTAGTTCTTCATCGATCTCAGGCACAAAATCAGTATAAACATCTAAAAAGTCAATTTCATCTGTTGGGTTTTGTTCTTTATAACTTTCTAAAAAAGTTTCAAGAGCTCGAACAGAACGAGATTCTTCTTTAGTAAGAGGATGTGCTTTAACGACAAGTAATTTTGACATATGAAAATCTCCTTTTATATAAGTATATTCTTTAATAAACAAAACTTATTTTACTAATAAAAAGTAAGAAAAGCAATCTTTTTATTCATAAGAAATGTAAAAAAATAGGAAAACTTTGGTTCATTCACGAGAAAGGATAAGATTGTTTGTCAAATAAACCATGAGAAAAGGAAGTAACATGTTTGTTTTTGAAAAGGGTTGCAAATAGATTAGAATAATGGTATGCTAAAAGAGTAATAAGGATTGTTACTGTTCGGCAGGCAAAACCAGAATCTTCCATCGTATTTGTACTGGGCTGATTCTAGGTTTTTTTCATTTGTATTTGTAAAAGTGAGGGTCATCATGAAGATCGAAAAAATATTAAACAATAATGTCGTCATGACAAAAAATGAATCAGGTGAAGAGATTGTCTGTATGGGACGAGGGCTAGCATTTCAGAAAAAAATTGGGGATGCTATTGATCTGACATTTGTTGAAAAAGAGTTTGTTCTTAAAGACTCTATTACTTCTGGTCAGTTTCAGCAATTGTTCGCGGATATACCTTTAGAAGAAGTCGAAGTAGTCAAAAGAATTGTTGATATAGCAGAGGAAGAATTAGGAATTGAGCTTTCTTCTAACATCTATTTAACCTTGACGGATCACGTTCATTATGCAATTATCAGAGCCAGAGAAGGTCTAGAAATGCCTAATCCACTGATGTTTGAAACAAAGAAGTTTTATCCCAAAGAATTTGCTATCGCTAAAAAAGGTGTAGCATTGATTAAAGAAAAACTAGATGTTGATTTTTCAGAAAGTGAAGCGGGCTTTATCGCGTTTCACATTGTGAACAGTGAACAGGCAAATGGAAATATGGAAGTAACCATGTCAGCAACAGAAATGGTACGAGATATTCTAACAATTATTAGCCGATATTTCGGCAAGCCATTTGACGAAGATTCTTTAAATTATCAACGAATCGTGACTCACTTACAATATTTTGCTCAACGTTATTTGCAAAATGAGGCACACGATGATGAAGATGAGTTTTTATACGAACTAATTCAAAGTAAGTACCCAAAAGCATTCCAATCTGTTAAGCGAATTGATGATTATCTTGTAAAAAAATATCAAAAACCAATCGACAAAGCAGAACAAATTTATTTAACGATTCATATCCAGCGAGTGACTGGTGAGAAAAAAGAATAGTTCTTATCGTATTTTTAAAATTTACTTTCAATCGAAGCGGATTGTTACTGATTAGCAGGCAAAACCTAGATTGAAAAAACAAATGATTTATTTATATTTATGTTGTGTAAATATAGTAGATTATTGTTTTTTCAGTTTAGGTTTTTTTTATATAAAAATTGAAAAGAAAGAGGGAAATAAAATGAGTAAAAATCAAGAAATAGCTGAACGTGTGCTAACACTTGTCGGCGGAGAAGAGAATGTAAATAGTGTAGTCCATTGTGCAACACGTTTGCGTTTTAAACTAAAAGATGAGGAAAAAGCGAATACGGAACAATTAAATCAAGATCCTGATGTGATTCAGGTAGTTCGAAGTGGCGGTCAATATCAAGTGGTCATCGGCAGCCACGTTAATGATGTTTATAAAGAGTTAATGGCTCATAGCAGTTTAGGAGACGATGATTCGGAAAAAGATGAAGGACCTAAAGGGAATATTTTTAATCAATTGATTGATATCATTTCTTCTATCTTTACTCCTTTCCTAGGGGCAATGGCTGGAGCTGGGGTTTTAAAAGGTTTCTTAACATTAGCATTAACATTGAATTGGTTAACAGATAAATCAGGTGTTTATGTTGTATTATTTGCAATAGCAGATGGAATCTTTACATTTTTACCGATTATACTTGCATTTACAGCAGCGAAGAAATTTAAAACAAATCAATTTTTAGCTGTCTGCTTAGCAATGGCGCTTGTTCACCCAAGCATTACAGCATTGGCAGGAGAACCGTTAACTTTTGCAGGAATTCCAGTGATCATCGGTGCGAGCGCTTATACATCATCAGTTATTCCAATTATTTTAGCTGTGTTTGTTCAAAGTTATGTTGAACGTTTCTTTAAAAAAGTGATTCCTACATTTTTACAAATCATTTGTGTTCCATTAGCAGTATTTTTAGTGATGGCGCCAGTGACATTTATTGCGATTGGTCCGATCGGTACGATTTTAGGTGATTTATTAGGTAAAGGGTACAACGGAATTTATGGTTTTAGTCCAATCATTGCAGGAGCTGTGATGGGTGGTTTATGGCAAGTATTTGTAATGTTTGGAATGCACTGGGGCTTTGTGCCGATCATGATGCTTAACTTATCTCAAGCAGGTGGCGGAGTAGATACAATGGCGCCAATGTTATTACCTGCTGTACTAGCTCAAGGTGGTGCAGCGTTGGCTGTCTTCTTTATAACAAAAAATGTGAAACTAAAAGGTTTAGCACTTTCGTCAGCAATGACTTCAGTTTTTGGTATTACAGAACCAACCGTTTATGGTGTGAATTTACCGCTTAAAAAACCATTTATCTCCGCTTGTATTGGTGGAGCTGTGGGTGGTGCTTTTATCGGATTTAGTCATGTTCAAAACTATGTATTTGGATTAATCAGCTTGTTAAGTTTGCCAGGTTTTATTCCTCAAGATACAAAAGATACTTCTGGGATGATTGCGGCGATTATTGGAACTGTAATTGCATTTGTGATTGCGTTTGTGTTAACGTTTGTATTGAAATTTGAAGATAAACCAGAATCAGGAAGTGAAGGAACGGCAAAGAATAATAAGGTTGAAAACAGCAGCAAAGGGGATAAAATTGTCTTAACAAGTCCAATAACAGGGACAATTGTACCTTTGGATAAAGTGGAAGATCAAGTGTTTTCATCAGGTGCATTAGGTAAAGGCATTGCGATTGAACCTACTATTGGTGAACTTTACGCTCCAGCTAATGGAGAAATCACTACATTGTTTCCTACAGGTCATGCAGTTGGAATCACAACAGAAGATGGTGCACAAGTATTGATGCATATTGGAATGGATACGGTCGAGATGGATGGTGACGGTTTTGAGTTAGCAGTGAAACAAGGCGATAAAGTGAAACAAGGTGATTTACTCGTTACATTTGATATTGAAAAAATAAAAGCTGCTGGTCATCCTGTTGTAACACCTATCGTTGTGACAAACAGTGGAGATTATATGGATGTATTAGATATGGATCAAACAGATATTTTACATGGTGAAGATTTCTTAGCGATTGTTCGATAATCAACTCAGTTTATGATACTTTTTTAAGGAGGAAAAATTAATGTCAAACAAAACAACAGCATTTCCAGAAGGATTTTTATGGGGCGGTGCAACTGCAGCCAATCAACTAGAAGGAGCGTATCGTTCAGATGGTAAAGGATTATCAGTAGCAGATGCGATGCCTGGAGGTAAACAGCGTTTTCAAATTTTAGGAAGTGATACGTTTAATTGGGAAATTGATGAAGATAAGTATATTTACCCGAATCATCGTGGAATCGATCATTATAATCGCTTTAAAGAAGACATTGGGCTTTTTGCAAAAATGGGCTTTAAATGTTATCGTTTTTCCATTGCTTGGACAAGAATTTTTCCTAATGGTGATGAAACAACACCGAATGAAGCGGGCTTAAAATTTTATGATCAAGTCATTGATGAATGTCTAAAAAATGACATTGAACCTGTTATTACAATTTCTCATTATGAGATGCCTTTACACTTAGCCAAAGAATACGGCGGTTGGAAAAATCGTAAAATGATTGATTTCTTTGAAAAGTATGCAACAGTTGTTTTAACTAGATATGGCAAAAAAGTAAAATACTGGATGACGTTTAATGAAATTAATTCGGCCTTTCATTTTCCTGCGTTAAGTCAAGGTATGGTCAAGGCAACTGGTGCAGGAGAGTATCAAAATGTGTTTCAAGCATGGCATAATCAATTTGTAGCAAGTGCTAAAGCAGTAAAAATTGGACATGAAATCAATCCAGATATGCAAATCGGTTGTATGATTATTTATGCCACAACCTATAGTATTGATGCGAACCCAGTAAATCAAATGGCGACACTTGCTCAAAACCAAGAATTTAATTTTTATTGTACAGATGCCCAAGTTCGTGGAGAATATCCAGCTTACCAACAACGCATGTTTGCTAAGTATGGTGTTTCTGAATTAGAAATGGGTTCTGATGACTTAGAACTAATGAAAAAATATGCTGTTGACTATATCGGATTTAGTTATTACATGTCTTCGGCGGTTAATGAAACAGCTCAGGAAGAGGATACTGTTGTTGGTAATTTATTAGGTGGTGTACGTAATCCATTCTTAGAAGCAAGTGAATGGGGCTGGCAGATCGATCCAGAAGGTTTGAGAATTGCTTTGAATGAATTATACGATCGTTATCAAAAACCATTGTTTATCGTGGAAAATGGCTTAGGTGCGATTGATAAGGTTGACGATAACTTTTATGTGGAAGATGATTATCGCATCGACTATTTACGCCGTCACATCGAAGCTATGTCAGATGCTATTAAAGATGGTGTTGATCTTATGGGCTACACACCTTGGGGTTGTATTGATTTAGTGAGTGCTTCCACAGGTGAGATGAGTAAACGTTATGGCTTTATTTACGTTGACTTAGATGATAATGGTGAAGGAACAATGAATCGCTACGAGAAAAAATCGTTTAACTGGTACAAACAAGTAATTGAAACAAATGGAGCAAATTTAAACTAAAGGAATAACTATCGATTTAGGTAGTAAAAGTCTATCATTTATTTGATTTTCATGTGACTGAGATATGACTTACAGAGTTATGTCTTAGTCACATTTTTCTTTTTCTTTGAACCCTTTCTTTTTATGCAGTATAGTTATTTTTGTAAGGGGGAAATTAGCATGACACTCAAACCATTGAAACACCCTTTCTTTGTTATCATAGGTCCTAGCGGGGCTGGTAAAACAAAAGTTGCGGAAGCTGTGTTTCCGCCAGCATATAAAGTAATCTCTCATACAACTCGGCCAATCAGAAAGGATGAACAGGAAGGGAAAGATTATTATTTTGAAACAAAACAATTGTTTGGACAGCTTATAACTAGTCATTCATTAGCGGAATATGATCTATATCATGGTCATTATTACGGTGTAGGGATTAGTGAACTATATCAAAAGACGATGGATCATTATGCTTACGATGTACTGACATTTAAAGGATTTCAAGCGATTGAACAATTATTTGGTCATCTGGTTATTCCTATTTTTTTAGAAGTCAATAAGGAAAATGTTTTGTCGCGATTGAAGACTCGAGAAGACGAGCCTGAGACAATAAAGGAACGATTAGCATTATATGAACAAGAAGCTAGAAATTTAGAAAAAATGAAGAAATATCAATGTTACTTCACAATTGATGCCAATCAAGCTTTTGAATTAGTTGTTAAAGAGGTCGAACAAGTCGTAGCAAAAGTTGCAAAAAAAGAATAAAAAAAGACGGAATATCTTCCAATAGACACCTCTGTCTTCGCCATATTTGATCAGGTTGCGTTTTTGCTAAGCAACCTGTTTTTTTGTGATAATTTTTATAAAAAAATTAAGAAAATAATTAATCTATTTTTTACAGTTTAAATAAAGGGTTTTTATGTATTAAATCACGTGCCTAAAGTTATTTTTACGACTAAAAATCTGAATTTTCATTCAATTATGAAAATGTAAGTTGTGTGAACGTGCGAATAGTGGTTAAATAAAAGAGTAAGATAACAATCAGTCATAAAAATTATTATTGACTAATTGAACCAAAAGGAGATGAGGGGACGTATTATGAAGAAAAAAACAATTGTTATTATAAGTGTTGTTGTGGTAGCACTTATCGGAATTTTTATTCTTCCAGGCTTTTTGGGGGGAGACAAAAAGGCAATGCCGCAAGACAAGACAAGTGCTGAAGATTTAGGTATTGAGTATTTTGAAGTGCCGGATATTGAACAGGTTTACATTAATGGAATCGTACAACCAGAACAAGCAGAAGCCTTTTCAAAAGATACAAAAATGGCAAGTAAACCAGAGATCAAAGTTAAAAATGGAGATGTGGTTGAACCAGAAACAGAATTATTTACGTACGAAGATAAAGAAGTGACTAAAGAAATTGAAGCACAAAACAATACCCTAAGCAAATTAGCGACAAAAAAACAAAATATCTATAAAAAATGGAATAGAGCAATTGATAACTATAATAAAACAAAAGAAGAAGAACGAAATACCTCAGGCGCTTCAATCGATGAACAGCATCAAGCAGAGATTGATACTGTAGAAGAAGAGATTTTATTTTCTAATGAAACAATTGCTGATTTAATGACAAAGCAGTTTATTTCAACCAAAGCAAAATTTAAAGGGCGAGTTTCTATACCGGAAGTAAAAGATGAAAATGCGCCAATTCTTCGTTTGACGTCTGATGGCTTGTATGTCGCAGGGAAAGTCAATGAAAAAGATTTAATGAAAATAGCTGTTGATCAAAAAGCGAACCTGTCTGTTGTTTCTAGCGGTACAACAGTGACAGGGAAAATAGCATACATCGATGATAATCCACCAGAAACGCAAAATAATAATCAAACACAAGGAGAAAATGCCTCATCAGGTGCAGGAGCGATGTCCAACTATAATGTTAAATTATCTCTAGACAGCTTAGAAGGAATCAAAAATGGCTATCACATGCAAGCAACGATTAATTTGGGCGAAAGTAAACCAATTGAAATCCCTAAAAAAGCATTACATGATCAAGATGGGAAAAAGTATGTTCTTGTTAATGACTTTGGATCAATTATTCGTCGAGATGTTCAAGTCGGAGAAGAAAACGGTGAAAATATCATTGTGAATTCAGGGTTAGAATCTGCTGATCGGATTGTTGTATCTTCTAAAAAGGCAGTAAAAGAAGGCGATCTTATTGAAGAAAATAACCAAGTAGAAGAAGCAGAACCACAAGCACAAAAATAGGAGGGGGCAAGTATGATGCAATCTGAACAAAATCAGCGACCTCTTATTCAAATGCAGGCAATCAATAAGTATTTTCCAGTGGGAAAAGAAAAATTACAAGTCCTAAAATCACTGGATTTAACCATCAATGAAGGCGAATTTATTATGATCATGGGAAAATCAGGTAGTGGCAAAACAACATTGATGAATATTATTGGATTTTTAGATCGAGTATCTGATGGCAACTATCTGTTTAAAGGGGAAGATGTTTCGAAACTGTCAGAGAATAAGAAGTCTGAATTTCGTAATGAATATTTGGGATTTATTTTCCAACAATTCTTTTTGATCAACTCATTGAATGTTAGTCAAAATGTCCAATTGCCTTGTGTTTACGAGGGGAAAAAAAGCAACGAAGAAAAAAGGAAGATCGCAGAAAAGTATTTAGAACTAGTGGGATTAGGGACAAAAACAAAATCAAAGGTTAATGAATTATCCGGTGGACAACAACAGCGTGTGGCAATTGCACGTTCATTAGTGAATGATCCTCTTTTGATTATGGCTGATGAACCGACAGGCGCACTAGATAGTGAAACTGGCGTTGAAATTATGGAATTGTTATCGGAGTTAAACCGCCAAGGAAAAACAATTGTCATGGTTACTCATGATGCAGATATGAAAAAATATGCAACGCGTGTCATCCATATGAAAGATGGGCGTTTCCTTGAAGAAGAGGTGATTCGATGATCACAAATTTATTGATCAGCACTCTTTTAAGCTTACGTGCACATAAACTCAGAGTATTTTTAACGATGATTGGGATTATTATCGGAATTACGTCAGTTGTTACGATCTCAACGTTAGGTGAAGGAATGAAAAAACAGGTAACATCTGCTTCAAGTGCTATGAATGCCAATGTTTTAAAACTACATTATACGATGCAAGGCGAAAATGCATCAGGAAATATGACGTTTGAAGAGCCAGACTTTGCTTTTTCAAAAATTGATATGAAAAAAGTCAGAGATATTGAAGGTGTTGCAGAGATTTATCCGCAGTATGGGGATAGTTCGATGGGAGACAACTTGAATATCTCACTGGATTATTTCGGAGCCAAAGCAGATTTAATGGTAACCTCAAATAAAGGAAAGAATAAAGTCAAATACGGTCGTGATTTTGATGAGCGAGATCGGAATAAAGATGTGATCATTTTAAATCATGATGTTTTTGAAACTAGTTTAAAAATGGATGATCCAGGAGAATTGATTGGAAAAGCAGTTTCGATCAACGGCTACATGTACAAAGTTATTGGGATCAGAGAACCTTTCAATTACGAAGAAATGGGGAATTCTGAAGCAATGTCCTTAGACTGGAACACGGTCTATAGTAGTTTTGTATCTAGAAATTCATATAATAAATTAGCTGTATCAAAAGCAATTAGCGGCATCAATTTCAAATTAAAAGAAGATGCTGACAAGCAAAAAGTGCTAGGACAAGCAATTGGTATTATGAATGAAAATCATCAAGGACTTAAAGGGATTTTCAAAGAAAATGATCAAGATCAAAAAAATCAAAAACAAATGGAAGATGCAATTGGTGGTATCACAATGTTTTTGATGGCTGTCACAGCAATTTCCCTTTTAGTAGGTGGAATCGGTGTTATGAATATCATGTATGTTTCGGTAACCGAGCGTAAACGAGAAATTGGTATTCGCAGAGCAATTGGTGCCAAACCTAGAATGATTTTGATGCAATTTTTATTGGAAGCTGCATTTATTACATTGTTAGGAGGCATAGTGGGTGTCGGCTTGGGTTATCTGTTATCTAGAGCGCTCGGAGGCTTTGTAGATATTGTACCAGTTATGACACCATCGATTTTTGTTATCTCGACTTCTGTATCCATTATGACAGGTGTTGTCTTTGGGATTATTCCGGCAATTAGTGCCTCCAGAATGGATCCGATTAAAGCGATTTATAATTAGTTCAATAAAATGAGTAAAAAAGATGTTTGGGCCAATAATTCAGCATCTTTTTTGCTTTCAGCCTGATAATTGTCAGCTAAGCTTTTGTTCTAATTTTGTTTATGGAACACGCGTAAATAATAGGAATGGTACAATAAAAGATTTAAAATTGGTATATGTAAAAAAAGGTGTATTTCTTAGCAATTTTTACGAAGCATTCTGTTTTGAAAGAGCATTTACTTGCTGAATTTGTAAGAGGTGTTTAGAATAAATAGAGGAAGTCATTCGGAAGGGGAAGACGAATGGAAGAGTTTAAATTATCAGAAAATGTATATATAAAAACGATTGCGATTCGTGTGAAAGATGTAGAAAAAATGGTCAACTTTTACAAGAATGTGTTGGGTTTTGTTTTAAAACTAGAAGAAAATAATTTGTCGATTTTTGGCTCACAGGAAAAAAATAGTCGTTTATTGATACTTGAAGAGTCAGAAACGAATGATGTACAAATGGAAGCCCAGAATCAGCTTATTCGTTTTTCTTTGTTCATTCCAACAGAAGAAGAATTTAGTAGCCTTTTAAGAAGGATAACAACACATCATTACCCTATCAGTAACTCTGAGCAAAAAGGAAGGCGTAGGAGTGTTTTTTTAGAAGATCCTGAAGGGAATGAGTTAGAGATTAGTTACCAATATAAAGGCAGATGTGAACAACACGACGGTTCATTTGATATACAAACACTGATCAAACAAAGCAACGTGTTATACTCAAACCTGTCGAAGGATGTTCGTTTTGATCGAATGTTGTTACGGGTGACAGACAAAAAAGGACATCACTATTTTTATCAAAAAATAATAGGGATAACTGAAGGAACAAACGATGAATTAATGATGAATAATGGTTTATTTTCAGTTTATTTAGAAGAGTTTCCTGAAAAGAGTACGGAACAAGTGCAAAAAAGAGAGTTACAAGGAGTCGATTTTTTGTTCTCACCCTAGAGTGTGAAGAAGAAATGAGAAAATTAAAAGAGCATTTAGAAGCAAAAAAGCAAGATTTTTTTGTTGATAAAAAATTAACGATTTTGACAATTTATGATCCGAGTGGTATTGAGTGGTGGTTTGTCCGAGACTAAGGTCATAATAAATGAACGAAAGAGTCATGAGGAATAAAGAATGTATAATGAAACCAGAAAAAAAATTAACGATTATTTAGATGAAGGGATTTTTCCAAGTGTTAGTTTTTCCTTTATCAAAGGAAGAACAAGCGAAGATTATGTTTGGGGAAATGCACAAGTACTACCAACAATCGAACCGTTAACAGCTTCGATGCTTTTTGATGTGGCCTCTTTGACGAAAGTTGTTTGTACAACAACCGTTGTCTTGCAGTTAATAGAAAAGGGAGCAATTGAACTTGATGCGCCGTTTATCCGCTATTATCCTGCGTTTGAAGATGGTGCGATAACGATTCGTCACCTATTGACCCATACTTCTGATATTGAAAGTTACATTGAAAATCGTGACAAACTGACTAAAGAGGAACTACGTCTTGCCTATCAATCAGTTAAATCTGGTGCTCAACTGGGCAAGAAAGTTGCTTACACAGACACTGGGACAATTCTCTTGGGATTCATGTTAGAAAAATTATTGGAAAAAGATGTTATTGATATTTTTAAAGAGTGTGTGCTAGATCCCTTAGGAATGTCGGAAAGCATTTTTTTACCTTCAGACGTATCGAAAACAGTTCCTACTGAAAATCATCCAGTTCGTGGATTGCTTCGCGGTCAAACCCATGATCCAAAAGCGTTTGTTCTGGCTGAACATGGGGGGAATGCAGGACTTTTTACCAATTTAAGGGATCTAAAAAAATTTACAACGATGTATTTAAATGAGGGCGTATATCAAAATCATCGATTACTAAAAAAAGAGACAATCCTATCGCTGTTATCCGATCAAACACCTACCAAAAAAGGGCACCGTTCTTTAGGATGGGATTTGAAAGAAGATAAAACTGGAGAGTTGATGTTGTTTCACACAGGTTATACGGGTACGTTCTTATTAATAGACGTTTTGGGAAATGAAGCTTTTGTGTTTTTATCTAACCGAGTACACCCTGTTGACAATAAAGAGGAATATATCGAAAAAAGAGATGAGCTTATTCAAACTTATTTAAATGAAAAAATAACTAACAAAGGTGAATCGCTTTCTTTTTAGTGGTATAATTATCAACGAGTATCATTCGGAAAGGAGTCTTTAACGATGCAACAACCACTATTTTTAACACCTGTTTTCCAAGAAAAAATTTGGGGTGGAGATCGACTGCATACTGTATTCGGTTTTAATCTACCTAGTAATAAAATTGGCGAAGATTGGGCGATTAGTGCACATCCTCATGGAGTAAGCACTGTAGAAAATGGGGAATATTCTGGTCAAAAACTAGATGAACTTTGGACGAACCATCGTGAGTTATTTGGAGAGGCTAAAGGGGATGTTTTTCCTTTATTAACAAAAATTTTGGATGCAGAAGATGATTTATCTGTGCAAGTACATCCAGACGATGCATACGGTTTGACTCACGAGGGAGAACTTGGAAAGACAGAGTGCTGGTATATTATTGATGCTGAACCAGGTTCCACCATCATTTACGGACATAATGCTAAAACACGAGAAGAATTGGAAGCGATGATTAAAGAAGAACGTTGGGATGATTTATTGAGAAAAGTTCCTGTTAAAAAAGGTGATTTTTTCTACGTACCAAGTGGCACAATCCACGCTATCGGCAAAGGAATTATGATTTTAGAAACCCAACAAAGCAGTGATACTACTTATCGTGTGTATGATTATGATAGAAAAGATGATCAGGGTCAGGCAAGAGAACTTCATATTCAACAATCGGTTGATGTGACGACCGTTCCAGCAAAGAATACTGAATTATCGATCCAACAGCAAAATCAAGGAGACTCAAGTATTATTACTTATTTGAAAACACCTTTTTTCAATGTTTACGAATGGCAAGTGAAAGGTGTATTGAAGTTAAAGAAAAATGCTCCATATACATTAGCAACTGTAACTGAAGGCGTGGGAAACTTGATTGTTGAAGAAGAAAACACGATGAAGACAGAGCGCTATGAATTGGGTAAAGGAACTAGCTTTATTTTACCAACCGATATCACTAAATGGCGTGTTGAAGGAGAGTTAACCATTATCGCTTCAGAACCTGGCGTAGAGGCATAAAAAGAGAAACTAAAAAATCAGACGAAAACAGTTCTTTCTGGAAAGAGGAGCTGTTTTCGTCTAATTCTTTATTGAACAGTCTGCATTTTTTCAGGAACAATGAAAGGTTCTTGGTATTTTTTTTCTAAAGCTGTTTTAATCAAGCGAATACCCAAGTTTTCATTTCGAGCAAGGATTGGACCGTGAAAGTAAGAACCAAAAACATTTTTATAGATTACACCTTCAGAACCATCTTCATTATTATTGCCTTTGCCTTGGATCACATTCCCTAAAGGACGTTCCCCTTTTCCTAGAAATGTTCGACCATTGTGGTTTTCAAAGCCATAGTATGTTTCATTAAATTCATCATTATGGATCACAATATCACCAATATATCGGTTATTATCCTGACTTAATGTATAGTGGTCTAATGCCCCAATACCATGGATTTTTTCACCTTTAGCGCCCATATAATAATGTCCTAATAATTGAAATCCGCCGCAAATCGCTAACATAACACCATCATTTTCAATATATTCGGTTAAAACTTCTTTTTTTGTTTGAATATCTTCTGAGATGATCAGTTGTTCAAAATCTTGCCCACCTCCGATAAAGACTAAATCATACTTTTTAGGGTCAAAAGGCTCATAGATACTGATGATTTCCGAGCGGAAAGAGACGTTCATTTGTTCAGAAAGGTATTTTAGCATCAATAAATTACCATTATCGCCATAAGTATTTAGTAAATTTCCGTATAAATGACACACAACTAATTCTTTAAGCACGATTCATTCCTCCTTGTTTTGAATGTTAGTTAGTGATATAACCTTGTGTTGCCAGTGATTTTCGTAATTGTAATACGGCAGTATACGTAGCCAAAATATAGACATGTTCAGTAGGAACTTCTTTAATCGCTTGGATTACTTCGTCTAAATTAGGGATCTCTTTTAATTTATCTTCCGGAATACCGGCCACTTTCAGGCGTAAAGCCATTTCCTTGTGACGATCTCCACCAGCAATCACCTCTGGAATATCCATTTGAGCGAAGGTTTCGTGGTCACCATCCCAAATCCAGCTAATATCAATCCCATCAGCATAATTTGCGTTTAATAAAGACACAAGTGAAAAAGAATAGGGCGCAAGTGCCATCATATCAATTACTTGATTTAAACCAACAGGATTTTTTACTAATATTAATGTACATAATTTATCACCGATTTTGATTGTTTCTTGACGTCCAAAGACTTTTTCATCATAGCTCAATCCAGCTCGGATCTTCTCTGGTGTTACACCATAATATTCAGCAACCGCTGTTGCGGCTAAGGCATTGTAGACATTGTACATTCCACCTACAGCAATTCCATACTCAGATCCATCGATAATAAAATCAGCAGAAGTATTGTCCATACGAACCATGTCAGTTAGTTTAATATCAAGTTCTGGACGGTGAAATCCACAGTTTGGGCAATAGTATTTACCCAAATTTGCATAAGTAATCATTTTGTATTGTAAAATGTGATGACATTTTGGACAAAGCAAACCATCTGTATTATAGTGAGCCATTTGCTCCTTATCTGGCTGATGATCAAAGCCATAATATTTTCTTTGATTCACGGTTTCAATAGAGTTAAAAATAGGTGAGTCACCGTTGCACAGGATGGGCGCTTCTGGAGCCGCTGCTGCGCCATCAACAATCAATTTATAGGTTGTGTAAATTTCACCATAACGATCCATTTGATCACGAAAAATGTTGGTAAATAAAAATAATTTTGGTTTGATGTATTTTGTTACTCGACTTAAACTGGCTTCATCAATCTCCAAAACTGCAAATTTTTTCTTTGCACCTTTATTTTTAGCAGATAAAAATGTTGAAACAATTCCTTGTTCCATATTAGCCCCAGTTGGATTTGTCAAGACATGATCGAATTCTTGTCTCAAAATATTGACTGTTAAAGCAGTAGTCAATGTTTTACCATTGGTTCCAGTAACAACAACGATTTCGTAATCTTTTGCTAAAGTATCTAAAATCTTTGGATCGATCTTTAATGCTAATTTTCCAGGGTAGCTACTGCCGCCTTTAAAAAATGTTTGTAATATCCATTGAGAAGTTTTTCCAGCAGCAATTGCCACGTGACTTCTGATTCCCATAAAAGTGCCCTCCAATTTCCATCAATTATTATTGATAGCATCAACAATAAACTCAATCTATAATACCACAATTGAAAAAAAAATTAATTCCTTTTACCTTTTCTTACCTATAATTAAATAAATTCCTAAGAGGTAAAATAATATGAGTTCAGAACGTTTTGATGAGTTCCATTTTTTTTGCGGCAAATACCATTGAAGGATTGGTTGAAAACTGCTAAGCTTTTTAAAAGAAGGTTTTTATTATTGGGGTTAAGGGGAAAGGAAAGAAAATGAATAAAAAAATAGTTGTTGTTGAAGATGAACAAGACATCCAAAAATTGATTAAAGAAACGATGGAACAACAAGGATATACTGTTGTAACTGCCGATGATGGTAAAGAAGCTAGTGATTTGATCGATGAACTTACAAACATTGATTTAGTTGTCCTTGATTTGATGTTGCCAAAAGTCGATGGCTTAACAGTGTTAAAAAAAATCAGAAGTGTAAGTAGTATTCCAGTCTTGATTCTATCAGCAAAAGATGGTGAATATGAAAAGATTTTAGGGCTAGAATTTGGGGCGGATGATTATTTGACAAAACCATTTTCATTATTGGAATTACAAGCGAGAGTGAAGGCACTGTTGCGCAGAAACAATGAATATCAAGTGCAAGGCAAATCAGAAGAGAGAGAAAGAAAAATTACCATTGGTGAATTAGTTATACAGCCAGATAATTTTTCAGTAAAAAAGAATGATACAACTGTAAATTTGACGGCCAAAGAATTTCAAATATTAAACCTCTTTGTTTCTAATCCTAAAAAAGTCTATACAAAAGTTCAATTGTATAAAGAAATATGGGATGAAGAGTTTATTCATGATGAAAATGTTATGAATGTTCATATACGTAGATTAAGAAAAAAAATCGAAAATGATCCTTCAAATCCAATCTATATAAAAACAGTTTGGGGAATAGGATATAAATTAGGAGTTGAATCCTAACTATGCAGGTTACACTATTCTTAAGTTTCATTCTTTTATTTGGTTTAATAAGTTGCCTACTATTTCTTAAAAATAGAGCGCTAAATCAACAATTGAACCAAATTACAAATGAATTGTCAAATCAAGTAGCACAGGATAAGAAAAAGAAAATTCAACTATTCTCAGACGAGTTGGCCATCCAAAAATTATTAGTTCAAATCAATCAATTGCTCGATAATCATCAAGCATTAGCCATCAGCCAATTACGCCAAAGTAATGGCAGTAAAAAGATGCTATCCAATATCTCTCATGATTTAAAAACACCATTGACGGTTATTTTGGGGTATTCAGAAATGCTTTTGTTCGATGAAGAACTAACAACAAAGACTTTAGTAAAAGAGCGCATTGAACGAATCAAAAAACAAGCTGAAAATGTGTTGCATACAATCAATGTCTTCTTTGACCTAGCAAAATTAGAATCGGACGAATTTCTATTAAAGCAAGAAAAAATAGATTTAACAGAACTCTGTCGCAATGAAATCCTCACCTACTTTGAAGCATTAGAAAACGATCGAACAGAGGTCGTAGTCGATATTAGCGAAACACCAATGTATATAGTAGGTGATACAGAAGCGATGAAAAGAATTCTTTCAAATTTGTTAAGTAATGCCATACGATATGGAAATGAAGGACACTATTTAAAATTAAGCGTTTGGGCTGACAAACAAAAAGCATTTATAGAAGTCACGGATAAAGGACGAGGGATTTTAGAAGAAAATCACGAAAAAATTTTTGAACGATTATTTACATTAAATGACTCTCGAAATAAAAATTATCAAGGGAGTGGGCTAGGATTAACGATTACCAAACAGTTAGTGGAAGCAATGTCGGGTACAATTAAACTCTACAGTAAGCCATATCATAAAACGATTTTTACTGTCAGTTTTCCAATTGAATAGATGTATGAAGGCAAACTAAGAAAAATGTCATTCAATGAAAAATACAAGGCTATTTCTATATGATTATGTATGAGTAAAACAAAATCTGGAACGTTTTTGTTTTACTCATTTTTTTGTAGAATCAGTTAATCATGTTAATGTAAGTTTTTCTTTCGATAAAAGTAAGAAAAAAGTCATAAACAATCAGCAAAGTTGAGTAGAATAAGGGTATAGCTTAAAGAAAAGGGGTTTAAAAATGGAAAAAGCAATCGAGTTAAGGGAAATTAGTAAAAAAATAGGTGATCAAGACATTTTGCACAATGTGTCAATGACGATAAAAAAAGGGAGTATTTATGGTTTTTTAGGCCCTAATGGTTCAGGAAAAACAACAGTGATGAAAATAATTTTAAATTTACTTAAAGCAGATTCTGGTATTGTAAAAGTGTTTAACCACGTGGTTGAGCCAACCTCATATAAGTACTTACAGACAATTGGTAGTATTATTGAATATCCAGTGTTTTACGATCATCTATCCGCTTGGGAAAACTTAAATTTACATTGTGAGTATAGTGGATATTATAATAAAGAACAAATTCATAAAGTGCTAGATATTGTTGGTTTGAAAGACATTAAAAAAAAGAAAGTCAAAGAATTTTCTCTAGGGATGAAACAACGGTTAGGAATTGCTCGTACTTTGATAACACAGCCAGAAATCCTGCTATTAGATGAGCCGATAAATGGCTTAGATCCTTTTGGGATTCGTGAAGTCAGAGAGTTATTAGTTCGAATCAACCAAGAATTAGGTACGACTATTTTAATCTCTAGTCACATCATATCAGAAATAGAATCGATCTCAGATACGATTGGCTTTATAAAGAATGGTCGGATGGTAAGAGAAGTCGAAAGAAGTATGCTAGCACAAGAAAATCTTCAATATATTGAAGTGACAGTTAGTGATGTAAAAAAAGCAGTTCAAGTATTGGATGAAACCTTGATGTTGAAAAATTTTAAAGTGATTTCAACATCTAAAATTAGAATATATGAACAAGAAGTTGATTCAAAAGAGATCAATCGAGAATTAGTGTTACATGGCGTAGATATTTTAGCCGTTGATCAGCAATCAAATACATTAGAAGAATATTTTATGGAATTAATGAGTGAGGGAGAAAAAAGATGATTAAATTGATAAGACTAGAAAGAGCGAAAATGAAGTTTACAAAGTATACACTAAGTGCGGTGATTATCAGCGTGGTTATTATTTTAATGACGGCTTCTATGGGGATTTTTGCAGAAAATGGAGAAATAGTATTTAATGGGGTTAAAGAATTACTATTGGCAGGAGATCTGCTGATTCGAGTATCATTCACTATTTTAGCGGGGGTTTTATTAGCTCAGGTGGTCATTAAAGAATTTGAAAGAGACACAATTAAAATCTTGTTTACATATCCAATCTCCAGAAAAAAAATCATGTTGGCAAAGTTGTTAGTTGTTTTTGGCATGACGATGTTTCTAACTTTATTCTCTGAATTATTATTTATTAGCTCGATCACATTGTTAAATAATTCCTTTCAAATTACTAAAGAAATGATTGACTTTTCTATGATCAAAAGCTATTTGATTCATACAGCTTTATTTAGTGGAATAACAACTGCTTGTATCGGATTAGTTCCCTTGTATTTTGGTATGATAAAAAAATCAGTAATTGTTACAATTAGTTCGGCTGTTGTTGTTAGTCTTGTATTAAATGGTAATGTTGGCGGAGATGGCATCAGCTCAAATGCATTTTCGTTTTCACTAGTCCCAATTACTTTATGTATTATCGGTATTACGATGGCGTATCTTGCCTTTTTCAGAATTGATAGAAAAGATATTCTCTAAACAGAAAATAACATAAAAAAAGTCTTAAACAACAACTATCTAAAAAATGGTGATTGTTTAAGGCTTTTTATATCTAGTTTCTTTTAATCATTTGAGCCTTATCTCTTGTTAGTTGTGAATGTTAGCGTTTTCTGATAACATAACACTAGCATGTCACTTAGATAAAATTATATTAGGTATGGAAGAATCAATAGAAAAACAAGGATTTATTTTTCCGTTACCAAGGAGGATTTTCATGTTTCAATGGAAAAAGCTTAAAAAAGAAGACAGAAAAAGGGAAATTCTAGCAGGAACAACTTCATTTTTTGCCATTTCTTACATTATCATGGTGAATACGGTCATTTTGGCTGAGGCTGGGATGCCAAAAGAATTAACCATTTTCGGGACGATATTTATTTCAATTATTGGCTCGATTTTGATTGGGTTAGTTGCTGATGCTCCAATCGTTTTAACAACAGGGATGGGTGTTAATTCATTTTTTACCTATACCTTAGTTCTTTCATTAGGATTGACCTGGCAGCAAGCGTTGGCGGTTAGTTTTTGTTCAGGAGTTGTTTATTTACTGGTTGCTTTTACAAAGCTAAGTAAATTGTTTGCAGAAGTGGTGCCAGAAACCTTAAAAACTGGAATTACTGTAGGGATCGGCTTTTTCCTTGTGTTGATTGGTTTGGAAAAAGGGCATTTGATTTTACGAGGAGAGCATACTTTTTTACAGTTAGCGCCGTTAGATAATACTTTAACGTTGTTGACGTTGTTTTCTCTTATTTTGACGGTCACTTTATTTATCAAAGGGATTCAAGGTAGCTTTTTCATAGGGATTGTCGCGGTGACTCTGATTGCAAATATCTTTGGTATGGTTACGCCCACAGAACATTTTTCTTTAAGTGGGTTAGGAAATTATTCTCAAATTTTTTTGCGATTAGATTTTAGTTCATTTTTCTCTAAAAGTTTTTTACTAGGAGTATTTGCGTTATCCATGATTTTGATTTTTGAATCAATGGGCTTACTTAAAGGATTGATGCCAGAAGCGGACGAAAATAAATATTTACGAGCATATCGTATAACAGGTTTTATTACATTACTTTCCAGTATACTGGGAACAAGTCCAACTGTAGCAGCGGCTGAAAGTGCCACAGGAATTGAAGAAGGAGGAAAAACAGGACTCACTGCGATTACGAGTGGTATTGGCTTCTTTTTTGCTTTAGTAGCCCTTCCTTTTTTGTCTTACATTCCGGATTCAGCATTAGCACCAGCAATTATTATAACGGGATTTTTAATGATCCAACAAATCAAAACACTGCATTTTGATGATTTCAGTGATTATTTTCCTGCTATGCTGATGATTGTATTGATTCCATTTACGATGAACATTTCTGATGGAATGGCGTTTGGTTTTGTCGCCTATCCATTAACGAAATGGGTTGCAGGAAAAAAAGCAGAACTTCCATTTCCTATGTGGCTGATTTCAGGATTATTTCTGATTTATTTAATTGTCAATATACTGATATAAAATGAAAAGAGTGTGGGAGATAACTCTAAAAGTTATAGCTAAGAGTCCTATAAAAAAACAAATGGCAGGAACAGAAGCAACTCTTTTGGAAATAAGCTGAATGCTTCTGTCCCGCCTCTTTTAGCCAATAATAATTTTTTCAGATGGATATTCATACCCGATATCTCGTGTTTCTTTTGGAACAAATAACATCAAGGTATAAAGCATACCAATTCGACCGATAAACATTAATAAAGCAATCATCACTTTTCCTACAGTAGTCAAATCAGAGGTAATGCCTAAAGATAAGCCAGTTGTACCAAATGCTGAGGCCACTTCAACAATGATAGCAATCAATGGATGATCTTCGGTAGCTGTCAAAAATAATACGGCAAAGAAACACATAATTAATGAAAGCATAAACACAACAATCGATTTTTTCACATCATCATCATCAATCCGTCGTCCAAAGACATTGATCTTATCTTCGCTTTTCAAAAAAGCATATAAGTATAAACCGATAATCGCGACGGTTGTTGTCCGAATCCCTCCCCCAACTGAGCTAGGACTACAGCCAATAAACATCAACAAAGAGAACACAATCAAGGTAGTGACTTGAAAATCACCTAAATCATTGATTTGCAATCCCGCATTTCTGGTAGTCATAGAGTAGAACATGGATGTAATCCATCGTTGAATCTCATCCATCCCTAAGAATAGATGATCTTTCTCTAATAAATAGATTAAAAGTGTTCCACCCACAAACAAAATCATAAAGGCTAATAACGCAATTTTACTAAACAAAGAAAAACGAAAAGGCAATCCTCTTTTTTTCTTCTTAAAAAATAACCATTCACGAACTTCCATCAATACAGGAAAACCAATCCCGCCGATAAAAATTAGAAACATGATTACAATTAAAAAAACATAATCATGAGCAAAAGGAATAATTGAGTCACCAGTCACATCAAATCCCGAGTTTGTAACAGCAGAAATCGATTGGTAAAAACCAAAGAAAATTGCTTTAGACCAACTATTATAATAGCCAGAAAAATAAAAATAAGTAGAAAAGAAGGCACCAAAAATCATCTGAAACCATAAAATAATTGTAAATGTCGTTCGGATTAAACGGACAATTCCGCTTAATTTCGGTTGATTCATGTCCGTCATAATCAATTGACGCTGCTTTAAAGAAATTCTACGCTTGGATAGAATAATAAAAGCGGTAGAAATCATCATAATTCCTAATCCGCCAATTTGAAAAAGAATCTCCATTAAAATAATCCCGCGATCATTAAACACGGAATTGATATCAAAGGTAGATAATCCTGTCACACTGACTGTGCTGATCGCCATAAACATCATATCAATAAAGCCAACATGAGAGCCTGGTTCTCTAAAAAAAGGTAGACAGAAGAGTAAATAAGAAACTACCGTCATAATAATATAGTATGAAACAATGATTTGAATAGATGAAAAATTATTGGAAACAAAACGTCTTCCCTTACGTTGAGCCAGCCAAATAAGCCGCATTCGATTCATAATGGACCTCCTGAATATCATTAAAACAAGTATAGCAGAAAATAAAAGATGGGCAAATAAAGAATGATGCGTTAAAAGAAATAAGAAATTGATTAAAAAAAATAAGAATTCACCACAAACCCCACAGAACATGTTATTTTAATCACAAAGGTGTAACATCTATAGTGCTGATTAGATGTTTTTATATTATTTATAAATGTGATTGAATTCACATGATGTGGATAAAGGGAAAATAACTGTTTGTTTTGGTTAAACTTTTCAAGAGGTGGGGAAAAAATGAAAAAAGTAATCATAAGTTTACTATCATTAAGTTTATTTGCAGGAATCGCTGTAGGATGTACAAGTGACCAAGAAAAATCAGCCAAAAGCACTAAAGCATCAAAAGAAAGTACAGAAGCAACGTCAGGTGCTTCTGCGAACGGTTATTCTGATTTAAGCGAATTAGAAGATAAATACGATATTGTGATCGTTGGTGCAGGTGGTGCGGGTATGACAGCAGCGCTTCAGGCAAAAGAAGCTGGAATGAATCCCGTAATTTTAGAAAAAATGCCAGTAGCTGGCGGCAATACAATCAAGTCTTCGTCAGGAATGAATGCTTCACAAACGAAATTTCAAAAAGAAGATGGAATTACTGATAGCAACGATACGTTTTTTGAAGAAACCTTAAAAGGTGGAAAAGGAACAAATGACAAAGAATTACTCCGCTTTTTCGTCGATCATTCGGCAGATGCGATTGATTGGTTAGACAGCAAAGGAATCGTTTTAAGCAACCTTACGATTACTGGAGGGATGAGCGAAAAACGGACACATCGTCCAGCAGATGGCTCGGCAATCGGCGGTTATTTAGTTGATGGACTTGTTAGAAATGTCAAAGAAGAGAAGATTCCGCTATTTGTTAACGCAAATGTAACAGAATTAATGGAAAAAGACGGTCAAGTAAATGGCGTTAAAGTCAAACTAAATGACGAAGAAACAAAAGAAATCAAAACAAATGCTGTTATCGTTACAACAGGCGGTTTTGGTGCAAATAAAGAAATGTTGGAAGAATATGATCCTAAATTAAAAGACTATGTCACAACCAATCAAGAAGGAACAACAGGCGATGGCATTAAAATGATTGAAAAACTTGGTGGAGCAACGGTAGATATGAAAGAAATTCAAATTCATCCAACCGTTCAACAAGATAAATCATTCTTAATTGGCGAAGTTGTCCGTGGTGAAGGTGGGATTTTAGCTTCTAAAGAAGGAACTCGTTTTGTTAATGAAATGGATACACGTGATAAAGTCTCTGCTGCAATTACTGCATTACCAGAAAAATCAGCTTACCTAGTCTTTGACCAAGGTGTTCGCGATCGTGCCAAAGCAATCGATTTTTATGACGAACAAGGATTTGTCGTAGAAGGAAGCAACATTGAAGAATTGGCTAAAAAAATCGATATGCCAGAAGCAAAATTGAAAGAAACACTTGAACAATGGAATAAAGATGTTCAAGCAAAATCAGATGCACAATACGGACGTAAAACAGGAATGGATCACGACTTATCAAAAGGTCCATATTACGCAATTAAAATTGCACCTGGAATCCATCATACAATGGGTGGTGTGAAAATCAATACGAAAACAGAAGTATTGAAACAAGACGGTTCACCGATCAAAGGCTTATATGCAGCTGGTGAACTCACTGGTGGCCTGCATGGAGCAAACCGTATTGGCGGAAATGCTGTCGCTGATATCATCATTTTTGGTCGTCAATCAGGAACAGAAGCAGCCGCATTTGCTTCTACACAAAAATAAATAAACATAAGGAACTAATAGATAAACGCTTGCGTCTATCTATTAGTTTTTTAATTAAATAAAAATATATTATCAAGTACATAAGCATTTGAGGTATTAGGTCACAAACGCTATAAGATAACTAGAAAAATTGTTAAAGATCGTAAACAATACATCTATATAATTTGTTTACAATGATAAATTGCATAAAAAAGAACATATACAGAAAAATTTTTCCAAACAAACCCATTTATACATCAGCTTTAATTTTAACACTGTAAAAAGCGTCGATTTTATAGTAAGTTTTTTTTCTGATGAATGATAAGAATAGATAGAGCAATACCACCAAAAATAATGCAATCATCATTACGATCCTATCTATTTTATTGTACTTTTGGTAAAATAAATAGTAATTAGAATTAAAGTTTAATTATACTAAGTACTCTTTTAGTAAACGAAAAAAGTAGGTGGAAAATGAAAAAGAAACTATTAGTAGTTATAGGTATCATTGTAATAATTATAATTGGGATTGGAGGGAAAGTTATGTTAGACAATAAGAAACAAGAGGATAAAATGATTAAGATTGTGAATAGTCAAGAAGCAAAAGAAGTATTTGAAAATGGTTTAAAAGTACTTGACCCGAAAGCACTGACAGAAGAAGGAATTATCAAATCGTATGAAATTGATGAAGAAAGTATCAAACATAATCCTATGGGTGGGATAAATGTAACACTTTTTGCTAATAAAAAATCTAATCTATATATTTTCTTCACACTCAACAAAGATGAAAATGGGAATTTAACTGATGAAGGTGGTGGAAATTCTTCTGATTTAGAAAGATTATTGGAGGATAAGTAGATGAGTAATAACTACACTGATAAACAAAGAATGGAAATAGCTGAACAAGAATATAATTCATATAAAGAATCAGACCCAGTAAAAATAGGAAAAGAGAAAAATAAGATAGGTTATGTATCTCAAGTAAATGATAAATCCACTGGAGAACAATCATTTGTTATTACAGATAACTATGTATCACCAACTTCGCCTTTATCTGAAAGAAATCAAGTAAAAGAAGTTACGGTAATTTATCGTGGTTCTTCTTTTGAGTTATCATCAGATGCTGCAAAAGACTGGTTGCTAAATGATATTCCAACAGGAATACAAGTGGCTAATGGTGGTGGAGCAGTAGCAACGCCACAATTGCAGTCTTCGGCAGAAACCTTAAAAAATGCCATGGAATTATATCCAAATGCACAAGTATTTGTTTATGGACACTCATTAGGTTCCATGAATGCGCAATACGCAGTTTCAGATTTATCGGATAAAGATAGTTTACGTATTGCAGGTGGATTTTTTTATGAAGGGCCCAATATTTATGGTGTTCTATCCCCTAAACAACAAGCAACAGCAGATGCCCTAACAAAATTAAACAAATTATTTAACTATGTGGATTCAAAAGACCTTGTTCCAATCGGTTATGGTTCGGGTAAACTATCAGTAGGAAATATTATTAGAGTAAACGCCAAAAAAGTAGGACTCATTGACCAACATATGTGGGGTGGATATGATTTTAATAAAGATGGAAGTATTAAGGCTACAAAAGAAGGCAGTCTCCAACTAGCAAAATACATGGTAACTCAACAGTTATCTGCAATAGATATGATGAGAAAGAGTTTTATGAAAAGCGGTGGTGGTCTTTCTAAATCAGAAGAGATTTTTCTTGATGCATCAGAAGCAATGGCAATCACCCAAGGGATGAAACAAACAATTAGTGGTGAAATTACAGAGCTCAAACAAATGTATACAGACGCTATCAAAAATGCAGGAGATTTGTGGAGAACAACCAAATCAAATGCTGAAAATACAGGTTCCCATTTATCTTATGGAGAGTGTATCGATGCATTAGCTAGAGGAAATGCAACAGAAAGTAGCATCGTAAGAGAACCCGTACGTGAATATGAGCAGAAATTAGCGAAAGCTACAAAGATAAGCCGAAATTATGATAAATTATTACAGAAAATAGGGGAGTCAATTACGAAACAATTAGAAACAGACCAAGAGTTAGCGAATCAGATAAGGAGCATGTAATGGAAAAAGAAGAAGAGCTATCTAAAAAAATGGATGCGTTAGAAACAGACTATAGAAAAGAAAAACAACAAATCGAAGAAACAGTTAATGATGTACATAATGAGAATCGAATATTTCGTAGAGAAATCGAAAGTTTAGCTGATTTTGTGAGATACATGGCCAAAAGAGAAGAAGCTACTGAGCCAGAAGCCCTGCAACAAGCCTATAGATTCATTCAAGAAACACAAGAAGAAGGTCAAATGATTGTTAAGAAAACATTAAATAAATTAGATGATAAGCAAGAAGAACAAAGAATTTTGTATCAAAAACAAAGAATGTCCTATGAAGAGGATATTTTACAAGCAAGGAAGGAAAGGAATTCATAAATGTTAGATGCACTAAAAGAAAATTTAGCTGATATCCGAAAAGAATTAGAAAAAAAGTTGATTCAGACATTTGTAGCTAGTCAAAGCCATGCAACATCTGAAAATCGTAAAAAAATGATGGATCAAATGGAAAAAGAAAAGATGAACGGGTTAAAAAGCACAAGTTCCAGTTATCTATCCAGTTTTAAAACATCAGCAAAAGGGCAATGGGTAAAACAAGCTGAACAAACATTCAAACAAACTACCGAGCAATTCGCTGACTTATAAAATCATATCCCATTAGCTAAGAGAGATAATTTTTACGATTGTTCTCTCTTTTTTTGTTTTCTTAATATAAAAAATTATAGGAGCCTATCTAAGACGAGTTAATAATGAAGTAAACGATTCATTCAAATTGAAAATCTCTGGTAGGTGAAATCCCTTTATACACCACCTTTAAATTTACTACTGTAAAAAGCATCAATTTTATAGTAAAATACGAGAGGAGCAAAACGAAAGGTGACGACGGACGAATGGCACAATTATTTTTTAAATATGGCGCAATGAATAGTGGGAAAACAATTGAAATACTAAAAGTGGCGCACAATTATGAAGAACAGGATAAACCTGTTGTTATTATGACAAGCGGACTTGATACTAGAGATGGCGTTGGTATCGTTTCAAGCCGTATCGGCCTTAGAAGAGAAGCTATCCCTATTTTTAAAGAAACCAATGTCTATGAATTAATTCAAGAACTGGACTATCAGCCTTATTGCATTTTGGTCGATGAATCACAATTTCTAGAAAAAAAACATGTGATCGAATTTGCAAAAGTAGTAGATGAATTAAATATTCCAGTAATGGCATTTGGTTTAAAAAATGATTTTCGTAATGAATTATTCGAAGGATCAAAATATTTACTATTATATGCGGATAAATTGGAAGAACTAAAAACGATTTGCTGGTTCTGTCATAAAAAAGCGACAATGAACCTTCATTATATCGATGGTCAACCGGTTTACGAAGGAACCCAAGTTCAAATTGGAGGCAATGAAGCCTACTATCCAGTATGCCGTAATCACTATTTTCACCCACCCATTGATGGTGAACAAGAAAAAAACGAAAAATAAACCATACTTATCTAAAGAAAAAGGAGCAACCAACTATGTACGATCAGTTACAATCAATTGAAGATCGCTATGAAGAATTAGGTGAGCTATTAAGTGATCCAGAAGTTATTGGCGATACGAAACGATTTATGCAATTATCAAAAGAAGAAGCAAGCACAAGAGAAACAGTAGAAGTATACCGTCGCTACAAACAAGTTGTTGATGGAATCGCAGATACAGAAGAATTACTTGGTGAAAAACTAGATGCAGAAATGGCTGAAATGGCCAAAGAAGAACTTTCAGAGTTGAAGAAGGAAAAAGAAGTTTTAGAAGAACGCATTAAAATTTTACTGTTGCCGAAAGACCCAAATGATGATAAAAACATTATCATGGAAATCCGTGGTGCAGCAGGTGGGGACGAAGCAGCGTTATTTGCTGGGGATTTATTTGGAATGTACCAAAAATATGCGGAATCTCAAGGCTGGAAAATCGATGTCATGGAAGCCAGCATCACTGGTATCGGCGGCTATAAAGAAGTGATCATGATGATTTCTGGAGAAAATGTTTTCTCTAAACTAAAATATGAAAGTGGTGCGCACCGTGTACAACGTGTTCCATCTACGGAATCACAAGGACGTATCCATACTTCAACAGCCACTGTTGTCGTATTACCTGAAGCGGAAGAAGTAGAATTGGATCTTGCTGATAAAGATATTCGTACCGATATATATCATGCCAGTGGTGCGGGAGGTCAGCACGTCAATAAAACAGCTTCTGCTGTTCGTTTAACGCATATTCCAACAGGGATTGCCGTAGCGATGCAAGATGAACGCTCACAAATCAAGAACCGTGAAAAAGCGATGAAAATTTTACGCGCTCGAGTATACGACCAAATACAGCAAGAAGCACAAAGCGAATATGATGCAAATCGTAAATCTGCTGTAGGGACTGGAGACCGTTCAGAACGAATTCGTACGTATAACTTCCCGCAAAATCGTGTGACGGATCACCGTATTGGGTTAACAATCCAAAAACTAGATCAAATTTTAGCTGGGAAATTAGATGAAATCGTTGATGCTTTAGTTTTATACGATCAAACATCAAAATTAGAAGAGATGCAAAATGGGTAACCGTTATTTTGAAGTCCTTGAACGGGCTTCTTCTTTTTTAGAAAAACAAGGCATAGAAGGCCACAGTATTCTATTTGTTTTTTTAGAAAGAAAAGGCTGGACGAAAACAGATTGGCTTCTTCATTTAAAAGAGAAGATATCAGCAGAAGACGAGCAGCAAATCAACGAGGATTTAAAGAAGCTTGCTGAAAATTATCCGCCGCAGTATTTATTAGGCTATAGTGATTTTTATGAACATCGCTTTTTAGTCAACGAGCATACCTTGATACCTAGACCGGAAACAGAAGAGTTAGTGGATCGCTGTTTAAAAGAAAATCCTAATGACTCATTCACTGTTGTCGACGTGGGGACAGGAACAGGAGCAATAGCAATCAGCTTGAAATCAGTACGAAGCAATTGGCAAGTAACAGCAGTCGATATTTCTGAAGAAGCATTACAGATTGCTCGGAAAAATGCGCAACTTCTAGAAACAGAGGTACATTTTATTCATGGAGATGGTCTAAAACCATTGAAGGAAGCCAAAATCGACATCTTAATTTCAAATCCACCCTACATTAGTAAAAGTGAATGGGCGTTAATGGATGAAAGTGTCCGGACATTTGAGCCAAAAACAGCTTTATTTGCGGAAAATGATGGTCTAGCCATTTATCAGCAATTAGCGCATGAAGCAAAAGACTTACTGAATCCTAATGGGAAAATTTACTTAGAAATTGGGTTCCAGCAGGGAAACGCTGTGAAACAAATTTTTCAAGAAGCCTTTCCAGAAAAACAAATAGAAATTGCCAAAGACCTATCAGGAAATGATCGAATGGTGATTGTTTCATCAAAAGAAGGAGAGAAGTAACCTTGGAGACAAAACTATTTACCGCCAAAGAAATCAAGCCAGCCGCCGCATTGATTCGTCAAGGAGCACTAGTTGCTTTTCCTACCGAAACAGTATATGGACTTGGAGCAAACGCACTTAATGAACAGGCAGTAAAACAAGTCTATGCTGTAAAAGGTCGTCCGAGTGATAATCCGCTGATTGTTCATGTCAGTCATTTCGAGATGGTCAAACAATATGTTACCGATTTTCCTGTTCACACGAAACAATTAGTTGATTCTTTTTGGCCTGGACCGTTAACCTTGATTTTTACGGTCAAACCAGATACATTCTCTAAAACCGTAACGGGGGGACTAAAAACAGTCGCGTTTCGGATGCCAAATAATGCTCAGACACTAGACTTGATTAATCAAGCAGGCGTTCCGATTGTTGGTCCAAGTGCAAATACCTCTGGAAAACCTAGTCCGACAACAGCTCAGCATGTTTACCATGATTTACAGGGCAAAATTGCAGGGATTTTGGATGATGGGCCAACACAAATTGGTGTGGAGTCAACGGTTGTGGATTTGACTGCGGCAGATGGCATACCAGTAATTTTAAGACCTGGAGCAATCACCAAAGAACAATTAGAAGAAGTGGTTGGGACGGTAAAAGTCGATCAACATCTAATTAGTGAGAAGGAAACACCAAAAGCGCCAGGAATGAAGTATAAACACTACTCACCAGATGTGCCTGTATGGATTATCGATGGAGATAGTCAAGTAGTTGAAAAAGCCATTGAATGGGCGAAAAGTGAAAATAAACGAATTGGTTTATATGTAGATGATATTTTGAGTGAGAAGTTTTCTGAAAAAGTAGAGGAAATTTTTTCATTTGGTGAAAGTAACGTAGAACAAGCAACTAAATTTTTATTTGCTGGACTCCGCTCATTAGATGAAAGAAATATTGATGTGATTTTTGCCCAAAACTTCCCAGAAACAGGATTAGGGATCGCTTACATGAATCGCCTGAAAAAAGCAGCAAATCAAAAAATTCTAAAAATTGATTCGATTTTTGAGTAGAGAGCTTTTAAGTATGATACAATCGGTACAAACAAATGAAATGGAGGCTTGTTTAATGGAGTATAAAACATTTGATCCGGAGTTATGGGATGCAATTGCAAAAGAAAACGATCGTCAAGAAAACAACTTGGAGCTGATTGCCTCAGAGAATGTTGTTTCAAAAGGGGTTATGGCGGCGCAAGGAAGTATTTTGACGAATAAATATGCAGAAGGATATCCAGGCAAACGCTATTATGGCGGTTGCGAGTTTATCGATATCGTTGAAGATTTAGCAATTGATCGTGCGAAAGAATTATTTGGGGCAAAATTTGCAAATGTTCAGCCACATTCAGGTTCACAAGCAAATACAGCCGCATATCTTTCATTAATTGAACCAGGTGATACTGTTCTAGGGATGGATTTGTCTGCGGGAGGACATTTAACCCATGGTTCACCAGTGAATTTTAGTGGGAAAACCTATAACTTTGTCAGCTACGGTGTGGATCCAACAACAGAAGTGATCGATTATAATGTTGTACGCATTTTAGCTCGTGAACACCAGCCAAAATTGATCGTAGCAGGAGCAAGCGCTTATTCTCGTACAATTGATTTTGAAAAATTCCGCGAAATCGCAGACGAAGTTGGCGCAAAATTAATGGTAGATATGGCTCATATTGCAGGACTTGTAGCTGCAGGCTTACATCCAAATCCAGTGCCATACGCTGATATTACAACTTCTACAACACACAAAACACTACGTGGACCACGTGGTGGACTTATTTTAACTAATGATGAAGAATTAGCTAAAAAAATCAATAGCAATATATTCCCTGGCATTCAGGGCGGACCTTTAGAACATGTAATCGCTGGTAAAGCAGTAGCTTTTAAAGAAGCATTAGATATTACATTCAAAGAATACAGTGAACAAGTTATTGAAAATGCAAAAGCAATGACAAAAGTCTTTAATCAAACACCAGAAGCACGTTTAGTAAGTGGTTCAACAGATAACCATTTATTATTGATCGATGTAAGTGGCTTTGGTTTAAATGGTAAAGAAGCAGAAGCAATTTTGGATAGCGTAAATATCACTGCGAATAAAAATTCGATTCCATTTGAACAGCTTAGTCCGTTCAAAACAAGTGGCATTCGTATTGGAACTCCTGCAATCACTACTAGAGGATTCAAAGAAGATGATTGTGTGGAAGTAGCTAAATTAATCGTTAAAGTGTTAAAAGATCACGAAAATGAAGCCACTCTTTCTGAAGTTCGTGCCTCTGTTAGTGAATTAACAAAAAAATATCCACTTTATAAGTAAAAGTTTCGAGTGATTGACTAGTCAATCGCTCGTTTTTGTTTTACAATAGGAAGGAATAAATTATTGAAGGAGAATGAGCATGGGAAAATTCCAAGTTATTGATCATCCACTGATCCAACACAAATTAACAATCATTAGAGACAAAGATTGTGGAACAAAGGTTTTTCGTGAAGTCGTCAATGAGATCGCAATGCTTATGGCATATGAAGTTTCAAGAGATATGCCTTTAGAAGATGTTGTTATCGAGACACCGATCTGTGAAACAACACAAAAAACATTATCTGGTAAAAAGGTAGCTATTGTACCGATTTTACGAGCAGGTATTGGGATGGTAGATGGTATTTTGGAATTGATTCCAGCAGCGAAAGTAGGACATATCGGTTTGTATCGTGATCATGATACATTAGAACCAGTTGAATATTTCGTAAAAATGCCAGAAGATATTGATGCACGTCAATTATTTGTTGTCGATCCAATGTTAGCTACAGGTGGCTCAGCAATCATGGCAATTGATGCATTGAAAGCACGTGGCGGCAGCAATATTAAATTTGTTTGTTTAGTTGCAGCGCCAGAAGGTGTGAAAGCTTTACAAGAAGCACATCCAGATATTGATATTTACACTGCAGCATTAGATGAGTATCTAGATAAAGATGGCTATATCGTTCCAGGTCTTGGTGACGCTGGCGACCGTTTATTCGGAACTAAATAGGTAAAATATAAAAGAGCCTGAAACATAACTCAAAAGTTATGTTTCAGGCTCTTGCTATCCAAATAAACGCGGGAACGAGTTAAACACGTCTGTCTGAATCCTTTTTTTATAAATAAAAAATCCATCCAATAATCATGGATGGAAAAATCTATACTTTTTTCAGTTTTTTGTAATTGATGACAATCACACCATTACTTTTAACCATTAAATCAGTGTTTTCAGAATTTTCATCAATTTCCACAACAGCAGAATTATTCAATTGCTTCGTAATAATCCCTGTTTGTGTCTGACCATGCATCAAGAAAGTGACCTGAGTATCAACAGTGAATAAATCTCCTTCCACAGAAGGCTCAACAGGACGATTAAAGTTACCGAAATTAGACATTCAAAAAAACTCCCTTTCTTAACTACTTCTATTATACCATAAATGAAGAAAAATTTCAGAAAACTAATTTTATTTTAAAAAACGAACACTTTCTGACTTTACAAAAGGTAGGTTTAGTCTTATAATTTTGGTGTATTGCCAGCTTAGCTCAGTTGGTAGAGCAACGCACTCGTAATGGGTACGCATGGATCAGTTACGTTGCTGGCAGTGGCAAACGTCGCTATGTTGCTGTTGGTCCTGACGATGGTCAAGTGAATACGACTTGGGGCAGAGGGTTCTTTAATTAAAAAATAGCCCTCCGTAAAAAAGGAGGGCTTCAACTCAATTATTTAGTTCAATTTTCATTTCAGCGATAACTTTTTCATCCAAATATCATAAACTTGTTCTGTAACGTGTAAACCATCATAAGTTAGATTCTCGTTGAGGTTATTATTTTTATCTGATATTTCTGAATTAATATCAAGTATAGTTATATCATCAGGTAAACTAGATTCCAAAGAATCGTTAAATTGGTCAATTAATTGATTATTGAGTTTTACATTCGTATTAAGATACTCGTATTTTTTTTCATTTATATGGAATAAAGCTGTCGATTTAATAATTGATTTAGGATATTTCTTTTTTAGCAATTTTATTAAAGAAAGATATTCTTCAATAGAATCAGATATTTTATTTCCTGAAGCGACATCATTTATTCCAATCATCAGGATGATTTGCTCAGGCTTATACAGGTTCAAATTATCTAATTCTCCAATTAAATCTTTAATTCTGGCGCCGGAGACACCTCTATTGATGTATTTTGTACTTCCTAAGTATTCTTCCCAATTATTACCAGCTATAATGGAATCTCCAAGAAACACAATCTTAGAATCTGTTTTAGGCATTTCCTTAAATAATGATACTTTTCTTTTATATTCTGGGTTGGCTACTACATCAATTTTATTATTAGATAATTTATTTTCAATTCTTTTTATATAATCTCCTTTAAGTAAAAAGAAAATATTTGTTAGTATTAAAATCAAACACAACCAGAACCAAACAACTTTATAAAACGGTGATTTCTCTCTTTTTCGCATAAGTACACTCCTAATTTTTATATTAATTGGATTGTAACAAATTGTTAAGAAAAATGAAACCACCTTTTATATCAGTCTAGAAAGAAAAGTATATTGTCACAACTCATTTCTGCGTTCAGCGATTAGCTGTTCAAGCTCATCTAGGTCTTCTAGTTTTGATTTACTGCGGATGAATGACCTTGCAGCGCTTCTACTTTTAAGGTAATTTGAATGTTCTTTGTTCTTTTTCTCCCAACGTTTGTTAGCTTCTGCTTGAGGTGTTTTTTCTTTCAATGTACTCAACTCCTTATCTAAACCAGATAAACCAAGCTACAACGACAATGAACACAAGCCAGATTATAAACGCCTTCCAATCAAAACTAATTCGTTCAAGGGTAAATGTGCCTTTACCTTTTTCCCACTGTTTTTTTTCGCCTATCTTCATTTTATGCACTTGATATGATATAATAGAAGTATAAAAGCTAGGGGAGTTAATCTCCCCAGCTAATCTTGAATGAGAACTTGAATATTAGAAGATTGATTTCGAAGCCAACTTCTATTTTCTTAGTTCTCTTTTTTCTATGCTTCCATTTCATATCTTACTCCTTCCGTTTAGTGTTAAAGGATATCTCCCTTACAAATATAAGTATACTACATGTAGTATAACAAGTCAATACTTTACCTAAATTATTTTCAATTTAATCAAGAAAAATCCCTACTATTAAAAGTAGGGAAACTCCTAAAACTACAGTTATTAAATAACGTATTATTTATTGTTCCATGGGCACGATCGTGGGCAGTGTGTGAAAAAATATCCGTTTAAGTAAGTTTCATAAGATTGCTATTGGTCTGTATTACTCGTTTCTTTATTTATAAATAACAAACAAAGCGAACTCGTAACGCGTAGGTCGTAGGTTCGATTCCTACAGCTGGCATAGTTAAAAGCCTGATAGATCAATGTTTTCATTCGTTGGTGTGTCGGGCTATTTTTTTACACCCAAAATGTACCTATATCTATATGGAACAGCACAAAAGTTTATCTAGAGATTAAAAAAAATAACTAGCGGCTGAGCATTAGTCTGTAGACGGAAATCAAAATGACACAATTGTTGGAGCGCCTAAAAAATAATTAGGCAAGTCAATTGGATTTAGAATTCGTATTCTAAGGATTTTTTAGTAATTAGCATCATCATAAAGAAAATAAAGAAAAAATTTTTGTCGATTAATAAAATCAGTAACTCCTGAAAGTTTATCTATTTCTGTCTGATTTTTGCACCTACTAAGAAAAAGTAGACAAAAGATAATTTTTAACAAATATATTTTTCTCATTTACTTATCCCTACAAAATGTTAATATATACTCTTATTAATTAACAAAGTAACCTGTTTAAACGGTTAAATAAGTTCTAAAGTATAGATAGAAGGGGAAGTTTTTTCAAAAAAGAAAGTAACACTTAAATTAAAGTTTTTCCAAAATCATCAAGTCTATACTTTCTTTTCTTCCTATAGAAAGTTATAATAAAAAGCGTATGATTTAAGGAAAAGGGATGACGAATGAATAAAAATAAATTAATGCGTAACTTAGATAATAGAATTGATTACGGTGTGATCTTACCTGTGTTTCTTCTTTCGATCATCGGTATACTGTCACTTTATGTCGCTTTAAGTAATGATCCAAACCGACCAGAAATAGGCAATATGCTTATGAAACAAGGGTTATGGTATTTAGTCGGCGGTGTTAGTATCATTATTGTTATGAATTTTAGCTCCAAGCTTCTCTGGCGGTTGACTCCAGTGTTTTATGTGATTGGATTAATCATGATGGGATTACTCTTGAAATTTTATGATCCCTATCTAGAAGCTCAAACAGGTTCTAAAAACTGGATCAGTATTGGCGGTACGACTTTTCAGCCTTCTGAATTAATGAAAGTTGCTTTTATTTTAATGCTGGCTTATGTAGTGACGATGCATAATGTCAAGAATGTCAATCGAACCATAAAGACGGATTTTTGGTTGATTGGTAAGCTTATGATGGTAACACTGCCGGTGATTTTGCTGATTTTACTTCAAGATGATTTTGGAACGATGTTAGTTTTCTTAGCAATCTTTGGCGGTGTCTTTTTGATGTCAGGAATTTCTTGGAAGATTATTCTGCCAACATTTTTAGCGGCTATTTTGATTGGAGCAGGAACGATTTATCTTGTTACGACTACTTCTGGTCGAGATTTTCTTTATTCTGTCGGATTTAAGCCGTATCAGTTTGATCGGATCGATTTGTGGATGAAGCCATTTCATCATGATCCAGATCGCTCTCAACAACCAGCCTTGGCGTTGACAGCAATCGGTTCTGGTGGACTCTTCGGTAAAGGCTTTAACGTTAGTGATGTCTATGTTCCCGTTAGAGAATCGGATATGATTTTTACCGTTGTTGGTGAGAACTTTGGTTTCATTGGCGGTTGTTTTATTATTTTGCTATACTTTATCTTGATTTACCGTATGATTCGTGTTTGTTTTGAAACAAATAATGAATTTTATGCCTATATTGCGACAGGTATTATTATGATGATTTTGTTCCACGTATTTGAAAATATTGGGGCAAATATTGGGCTTTTACCATTAACGGGGATTCCTTTACCGTTTATCAGTCAAGGTGGTTCCTCTATTTTGGGAAATATGTTAGGTGTGGGCTTGATTATGTCCATGAAATATCAAAAAGAAGCAACAATCGAAGAATATTAGACGAAAGAAGGCGTTAACATGTACACATTTTTCTGGTATCCAAAATGTTCGACTTGTAAGAAAGCAAAAGCTTGGTTAGATGAGCATCAGGTAAAATACGAAACGATTGATATGATCGAAAATCCGCCAACAGCAAAACAATTAGCCGCTTGGATGGAACAAAGTGACTTGCCAGTGCGCCGTTTCTTTAATACAAGCGGTATTCGTTATAGAGAACAAGGCTTAAAAGATAAAGTCAACGATTTTTCAATCAAAGAAGCCAGTGAATTATTGGCTACAGATGGCATGTTGATCAAACGTCCGATTTTTGTTAAAGGAGAGCAATTTTTAGCAAACGGATTTAAAGAGTCTGATTATGAAGGAGCTATTAACTAATGGCTGAAGAATTGAAAATAATTGATGATTTGTGGATTTTAAAAACCAATGAAGGGTATAAAATTGGTTTAACCAATGAAGCACAAGATGACCTTGGAAATATTACTTTTGCAACAATGCCAAAAGTTGGCCAAACATTAAAAAAAGGTGATTCTTTAATCGAAGTTGAAGCTGAAAAAGCGGTTAGTGAATTTAGCGCACCATTTAGTGGAACAGTTTTACAAGTGAATGAAGCAGCAGAACAAAACCCAAGTACGCTTGATGATCCAGAACAAACAAACGCCTGGATTGCTGTTTTGACAGATATTGACGAAGAAGAATTGAACCAACTATAAAATGATTGACAAGCCATTTAGATGTTGCTATAATTTCATCAATATAAAATAAAGTAAAAGCTTTGAAAAGAAGAGTACATATCAAAAGTGTTTAAAGAGAGCCCTGTTCGCTGCAAATGGGTAACATAATTGAGATGGAAGATGGTCTTTGAGCGGAATAAGTGAGCAGTAGTGAACTTATTACGGGAGTGCCCGTTATAGCACAGCAGTATGCGAATTCAAGTACTGTATAAGGCTATTATTGTGAAATGATAGTAAATCAAGGTGGTAACACGAAAGACAAGCTTTCGTCCTTTTGTCAGATAGATGACTGAGGACGGAAGCTTTTTACATGTTTAACACAGTTTACAAAGTAAACTGATGTTGAACAGTACTTGGCACACGAAGTGAGCGAAGTCTGCTTACTAGTGAATCTTATTCCAAGCTACGAATTAATAGAGCCATCTTCTGAACAAAAGCATAATCTGCGGATTATTTCACAACACAGCGTAAAGCTTGTAGTATAATAAAAAGAAGCAAAACCAAAGAAAGCGGAGGGGAAAAGATGCCTCTAATCGAATTAGAACACGTAAAAAAACAATTTTTAGGCAAAAACGGACCAGTACATGCAGTGAATGATGTTTCATTGACGGTGAATCAAGGAGATATTTACGGGATTGTAGGCTATTCAGGCGCTGGAAAAAGCACAATGGTACGTTTACTAAACGGCTTAGAATTACCAACGGAAGGCGAAGTCATTATTCAAGAGCAAAATATTGCTAAAATGGCGAACAAAGAATTACGCCAGTTTCGTAAAAAAATCGGTATGATTTTTCAGCATTTCAACTTGCTTTGGTCAAGAACGATTTTAGAAAATATCATGTTGCCCTTAGAATTAGCCAATGTCCCAAAACAAGAAAGAAAAGAACGTGCGCAACAACTGCTAAATTTAGTTGGTTTACAAGGACGAGGGGATGCGTACCCAAGTCAATTATCCGGCGGTCAAAAACAACGCGTGGGGATTGCAAGAGCGTTAGCTAATAATCCTGAAATACTTTTATGTGATGAAGCAACTAGTGCGTTAGATCCGCAGACGACAGATGAAGTATTGGACTTGCTTTTAGAAATCAATAAAACGTTGAATTTGACGATTGTATTGATTACCCATGAAATGCATGTCATCCGTAAAATCTGTAACAAAGTAGCTGTAATGGAACTTGGACAAATCGTTGAAGAAGGCGATGTTCTGGAAGTTTTTAGAAATCCAAAACAGGTAGTAACAAAACGTTTTGTGCAACAAGAGTTAGAACCAAAAGAAGATACGGAAGAGTTATTACGAGAGTTGATAAAAGAAAATCCGAACGGGCTGGTAGCTACACTTCAATTTAGTGGTGATAATGCGAATGAACCAGTTATTTCACAAGTGATTCGTCAGTTTGATGTCGATATCAATGTTGTGCAAGGGCAAGTTCAACAAGCCAAAGAAGGTGCTTTTGGAACCTTGACAGTTATGATTACTGGACAAGCAAGTGAGGTAGAAAAGGCGTTGGCTTTCTTCAAAGAAAAAGAAGTTGGTTTGGAGGTGATTCATCGTGGCGAATGAGACATTTGTAGAAAAGTATTTGAATTTTAGCCGAGTGAACCCAGAATCAATGAAACAAGCGGCAATTGATACACTATTTATGACGGTGATTGCAATGATTTTTGTTATTATTATTGGTTTTTTACTAGGCTTGTTGCTGTATAGTTTGAGTCGTAATAAATCACCTTACGCTAAGATTTGTTATGGGATTTTATCAGTAGTCAGTAATGTTTTTCGCTCTATTCCTTATATTGTATTGATTATCTTGCTGATGGATTTTTCAAGAAAATTAGTTGGTACAGGGATTGGCGCAAAAGCAGCAATTCCTTCATTGATTGTGTCAGCAGCACCATTTTATGCTCGCTTAGTAGAAATTGCCTTTCGTGAAGTCGATACTGGTGTCTTAGAAGCAGCTGACGCAATGGGCGCTTCTAAAATCCAAAAAATCTTTAAAGTACTGATTCCAGAAAGTACGCCAGCATTATTATCAGGTGTCACGTTAACAACCATTACCATGATTGGTTTTACTGCGATGGCAGGGATTATCGGGGGCGGCGGTCTTGGTGGCTTGGCCTATCAAGAAGGATTTAGTCGAAACAATAATACCGTTACATTGGTAGCGACAGTTTTGATCCTAATCATTGTATTTATTATTCAATTTGCCGGTGATCAATTAGTAAAACGTTCCGATAAACGTTAAATAATCAAAAAGAAAACAAATTGGAGGAAAGAAATATGAAAAAGAAATTATTCGGTTTAGCAGCATTAGCAGTGGTTACTTTTGGATTAGTTGCCTGTGGTGGCTCAAAAGACAAAACAGATGATAGTAAATCAGCTGGCTCTGAAAAAGAAAGCACTGTATTAAAAGTTGGTGCATCTGCATCACCACACGCGGAAATTTTAGAACAAGTGAAACCGATTTTGAAAAAAGAAGGCGTTGATTTAGAAATCGTTCAATTTGATGATTACATTTTACCAAATAAAAACTTGGCAGAAGGCGATATCGATGCGAATTACTTCCAACATATTCCGTATTTCAATTTACAAGTGAAAGAAAACAATTATGATTTTGCTAACGCTGGTGGTATTCATATTGAGCCAATGGGGCTTTATTCAAAACGAATTAAAGATATTAAAGATTTAAAAGATGGTGCAACAATTATCGCTTCTAATTCTGAATCTGATTGGGGACGAATTATCACGATTTTAAAAGATGCTGATTTAATCACAGTCAAATACGGTGTGGATTTAGAAACAGCGACATTTGAAGACATTGATAAAAACCCTAAAAACTTAAAATTTATCCACAATATCAATCCAGAAGTTTTAACAACAACGTATAAAAATGATGAAGCAGATCTTGTAGCAATCAATGCAAACTTTGCATTTGCTGCTGGTTTGAATCCATTAAAAGACTCCGTTTTATTGGAAAAAGATAACTCTCCATATGTAAACATCGTAGCTGTTCGTTCAGAAGATAAAGATAACGAAAAAATCAAAAAATTAGTAGATGCACTACACAGTAAAGAAGTACAAGACTGGATTCTTGAAAAATGGGATGGCTCAGTCAAACCTGTAGACAAATAGAAAAATAAGGAAGAGAAAATCTGAAATGATTTTTCTTCCTTATTTTATTGTCTATGCTTTCTAATTAAGTAGCTCTAAAATATCAACAAAAATTGGATCATCTTTTCGTAAGGTAGCTGTAATTTCTTCCGCGGTTTCTGGGGAACTGAAACTAGTAGAGGTAATAAAAGCCTTTTGTGTTTTCTTTTGGTAACTCTTTTAATGTTTGATTTATAGAGAAGCTAACTATTCAGTTGTAAAAACAATTCTGAAATCGTTGTAAATTATCTCACAATAAAAAATGAAAATCAAAAGTCATTAAAAGCATATTAAGGAAAAATAGAAGAGGGGATAAACGGATATAAATGCCCCTTATTTCCATCAATAACAAGTTACAAGAATAATAGTTAATTTAGAAAGATTCTAAACAAGTCCGTTTTTTCACAAAGAAAACCTAGATTAATTAAGAATTATTCTAGTAAAGAGATTGCTTATCATTCTCAATTAGGATAAAATGAATGAGAACGATAAAATAATTATTTTAAGTTGGAGGGAATTGTACATGTCCGTTTTAGAAATTAAAAATTTACACGTATCAATCGAAGATAAAAAGATTTTAAAAGGGGTTAACCTGACGATGAAAACAGGTGAAATCCACGCAATCATGGGGCCAAACGGAACAGGTAAATCAACCTTATCTGCGGCGATCATGGGAAATCCTAATTACGAAGTCACAGAAGGCGAAATTCTTTTTGATGGCGTAAATGTATTAGACCTTGAAGTAGACGAGCGTGCTCGTTTAGGTTTATTCTTAGCGATGCAATACCCAAGCGAAATTCCAGGAATTACAAATGCTGAATTCATGCGTGCGGCGATCAATGCCAAACGTGATGAAGATGACAAAATTTCAGTGATGCAATTCATCAAAAAATTAGACAAAAAAATGGAACTTTTAAATATGCCGGAAGAAATGGCTGAACGTTACTTAAATGAAGGCTTCTCTGGTGGGGAAAAGAAACGGAACGAAATCTTACAATTATTGATGTTAGAACCAACATTTGCGATTTTAGATGAAATCGATTCTGGTTTAGATATTGATGCCTTAAAAGTTGTATCAAAAGGTGTAAACGAAATGCGCGGTGAAAATTTTGGCGCGTTGATCATCACTCACTATCAACGTTTATTGAACTACATCACACCAGATGTGGTGCATATCATGATGGAAGGCCGTGTGGTGAAAACTGGCGGTGCGGAACTTGCAAAACGTTTAGAAGCAGAAGGCTATGCTGGAATCAGCCAAGAATTAGGTATCGAATACAAAGAAGAAGCATAAGGAGGACAAGATAAATGAAGGAAATAACAACAGCGAATTATCTTGACGACGTTAAAGCTTTTTCAGCACGTAACGAAGAACCTACTTGGATGACGGACTTACGTGTAGCGGCTTTAGAAAAAGCTGAAAACTTAGAATTACCAAAGATCGAACGGGTGAAATTTCACCGTTGGCCTTTGTTTAATGTGAATACTGAAGAGTATGCACCTGAAAGAATGAACATCCCAAGCTTTGATGCAATGAAAGACAATCCAGTGATCGTGCAACAAGGGTCGATCACAGCATTTGAACAACTTTCAGCAAAATTAGCCAATCAAGGCGTAATTTTCACGGATATGTTCACTGCATTGCAAGAACATGGTGATTTAGTTAAAGAATATTATATGAACAAAGCGGTTGAAATGGATGAAGATAAATTAACAGCTTTCCATACAACCTTTATGAATAGCGGTGTATTCTTATATGTACCGAAAAATGTTGTCATCGAAGAACCGATCGAAGCAATCTTTATTCAAGATTCAGCGAGTGAAGAATCGTTCTTCAAACATGTCTTGATCGTAGCAGACGAACATAGTGAGTTTAGCTATTTAGAACGATTCCAAACAATTGGCGATCAAAAAGTCAAAGTGTCAGCGAATATCGTGGTTGAAGTGATTGCCAAAGCTGGTGCAAAAGTGAAATATTCTGCTGTAGACCAATTAGGCGAAAATGTTTCAACCTATATGAATCGTCGTGGTCATATCATGCGTGATGCTTCTATTGATTGGGCGCTTGGCGTGATGAATGATGGTGACGTGGTAGCTGATTTTGATTCTGATTTAGTAGGCGAAGGCGCTCATTCAGAAGTGAAAGTTGTGGCAATCAGTGCTGGCAAACAAACACAAGGAATTGACACTCGTGTAACCAATAAAGCCTCTCATTCTGTGGGACACATTTTACAACACGGAGTTATTCGTGAACGTGGTACTTTAACATTTAACGGAATTGGTCACATCTTAAAAGGTGCTAAAGGGGCAGATGCGCAACAAGAAAGTCGTGTCTTAATGCTTTCTGATAAAGCTCGTGGCGATGCCAACCCAATTCTATTGATCGATGAAAATGAAGTAACCGCAGGACATGCAGCCAGTGTTGGTCGTGTCGATCCAGAAGAAATGTACTATTTAATGAGCCGTGGTCTACGTAAAGATGATGCGGAACGTTTGGTTATCCGTGGCTTCTTAGGTTCAGTGATCACAGCGATTCCTGTTAAAGATGTTCAAAAAGAATTTGTAGACGTAATTGAAGGGAAGTTGAATGCATGATAAACGCAGATAAGATTCGGCAGCAGTTTCCCATCTTGTTTCAAGAAGTAAATGACGAGCCGCTTGTTTATCTGGATAATGCAGCAACAACTCAAAAGCCTAAAGCAGTTTTAGATAGACTGACTTATTATTACGAACACGATAACGCCAATGTCCACCGTGGTGTGCATACGTTGGCAGAACGTGCCACGAAAGATTATGAAGAAGCTCGTGAAAAAGTTAGAGCCTTTATCAATGCCAAAGAAACAGCCGAAACGCTTTTTACCCGAGGCACAACGACAAGTTTAAACTGGGTTGCCAAAAGCTACGGTGATTTAGCGGTTGAAGCTGGGGATGAAATCGTGATTTCCTATATGGAACATCACTCTAATATTATTCCTTGGCAACAATTAGCAGAACGCAAAGGCGCAACCTTAAAATATATCGAGATCACAGCAGATGGCTTTTTAGATATGGAAAGCGCGAAAAAACAAATCACGGATAAAACCAAGATTGTTTCTATTGCGCATGTATCCAATGTTTTAGGTGTGATCAATCCAGTAGCAGAGCTGGCAGAGTTAGCTCATAGTCATGGTGCTGTCTTAGTTGTCGATGGTGCTCAAGCGGTACCCCATATGCCGGTAGATGTTCAAGAAATCAATGCTGATTTTTATGCATTCAGTGGGCATAAAATGTGTGGTCCAACTGGAATTGGTGTATTATATGGAAAACGTGAATTACTAGATCAAATGGAACCCGTAGAATTTGGTGGGGAAATGATCGATTTCGTGAATTTGTATGATAGTACGTGGAAAGAGCTGCCTTGGAAATTCGAGGCAGGAACACCAAATATTGCTGGAGCAATCGCTTTAGGTGCGGCAATCGATTTTCTAACGGAGATTGGCTTAGAAGAAATTCATCAACATGAAGCAGAATTAGTAGCTTATGTGTTGCCAAAACTATTGACAATCGAAGGTTTGACGATTTACGGACCGCAAGACCCAGCCCATCATACAGGTGTCTTGGCGTTTAATTTAGATGGCTTACACCCGCATGATACAGCGACGGCATTAGATATGGAAGGCGTGGCAGTTCGTGCAGGACATCATTGTGCGCAGCCATTATTGAAGTATTTAAATGTTCCAGCAACGGCTCGTGCAAGTTTCTACCTATACAATACCAAAGCAGATGCGGATCGATTGATCGAAGCAATTTTAGCGACAAAGGAGTTTTTCCAATATGGCTCTATCTAGATTAGATAATTTATACCGTCAAGTGATTTTAGATCATTCCAGCCATCCTCATCATCATGGAACGTTGGCAGAATCAAGCAAGAAAATCGAAATGAATAACCCAACTTGTGGCGATGTGATCGAATTGCAAGTGGCTATTCAAGACAATGTTATTAAAGATATTGCCTTTAGCGGAAGTGGTTGTTCGATTAGTACAGCGAGTGCCAGCATGATGACAGATGCGGTGATTGGGAAGACGTTAGTTGAAGCAGAACAATTAGCAGAAGATTTTTCTCAATTGGTGCAAGGAAATGACGTACCAGAAGAAGAAAAACTAGGTGATGCAGCGATGCTTAGCGGCGTGGCAAAATTCCCCGCTCGGATCAAATGCGCAACACTTGCTTGGAAAGCATTAGAACAAGCAGTTGAAAATGACGGACAAGGAACCGCAGGACAATTACACTGCGAAGAATAAGAATAAATTGAGTCGGTGAGAAGTCAGGCTGATTTTCTGCAACTTCCCTATCATCTTTAATCCAAAAAGCGGATTTAAAGCTGTTAGGTCCAGTTGCTCAAATCAAAACACCTGATTCTCAACCTAAATTAATCAGTGAGAAGTCAAGCAGGTTCTCGGCTGTTTCCCAAAATAATCAAAATCCAAAAAGCGGATTGTGTTTATTTTAGTCTAACAGCTCCAACCTAAACGTTTGATTCTCAACCTAAGTAATCAGTGAGAAATCAGGCTGATTTTCTGCAACTTCCCTATCATCTTTTAATCCAAAAAGCGGATTTAAAGCTACTAGGTCCAGTTGCTCAAATCAAAACACCTGATTCTCAACCTAAGAAAGGAACGTGAGATAATTTGAGTACTGTACCTGAGTTAGAAGAATATCAATTTGGTTTTCATGATGATGTGAAACCAATTTTCAGTACGGGAAATGGACTAACAGAGGAAGTTGTTAGAGAAATTTCACGTAAGAAAGAAGAACCAGAATGGATGCTGGAATTTCGTTTGAAATCATTAGAACAATTCAACAAAATGGCTATGCAAGAATGGGGACCAGATTTATCTGATATTGATTTTGAAAAAATCAAATATTTCCAAAGAGCTAGCGATAAACCCGCTCGTGATTGGGACGATGTACCAGATAAAATCAAAGAAACCTTTGAAAGAATCGGGATTCCAGAAGCCGAACGTGCCTATCTAGCTGGAGCTTCAGCGCAATATGAATCAGAAGTGGTTTACCACAATATGAAAGAAGAATTCCAAAAATTAGGAATCATCTTTACAGATACTGATTCAGCGTTGAAAGAATATCCAGATATATTCAAAAAATACTTCGCAAAATTAGTTCCACCAACAGATAACAAATTAGCAGCACTAAACTCAGCGGTTTGGTCTGGTGGAACCTTTATCTATGTACCAAAAGGGGTTCGTGTGGATGTACCATTGCAAACATACTTCCGAATCAATGCGGAAAACACAGGACAATTTGAACGTACGCTGATTATTGTTGATGAAGGCGCAAGTGTTCACTACGTAGAAGGCTGTACAGCACCTACGTATACAAGCAATAGCTTACACGCAGCAATCGTTGAGATCTTTACCCACAAAGATGCTTATACACGTTATACAACCATCCAAAACTGGTCTGATAACGTTTATAACTTGGTAACAAAACGTGCCAAAGCTTACGAAGGTGCCACAGTTGAGTGGATCGATGGTAACTTAGGTGCCAAAACAACGATGAAATACCCAAGTGTTTATCTAGATGGAAAAGGCGCTCGTGGTACAATGCTTTCAATTGCATTTGCTGGGGAAAACCAAATTCAAGATACAGGTGCGAAAATGATTCATAACGCACCAAACACATCAAGTTCGATCGTTTCTAAATCAATTGCCAAAGACGGCGGTGAAGTGAATTACCGTGGTCAAGTAACGTTTGGGAAAGATAGTGCTGGTTCGATTTCACATATTGAGTGTGATACGATTATTATGGATGATAAATCGAAATCGGATACGATTCCGTTTAATGAGATTCATAACAGTCAAGTAGCGTTGGAGCATGAAGCGAAGGTTTCGAAAATTTCGGAAGAACAGCTTTATTACTTGATGAGTCGTGGCTTGACTGAGGTTGAAGCGACTGAGATGATCGTTATGGGATTTGTAGAGCCGTTTACGAAGGAATTGCCGATGGAGTATGCGGTTGAGTTGAATCGATTGATTAGTTATGAGATGGAAGGGTCAGTGGGCTAAAAAAACATGATAACTATAAACGTTGATATACCAGCGTTTATAGTTGTTTTTCGTTTTTCATGAAAATTAGTGACCTTGATTTTGACCTTGAAGAAAGTGACGAACCCCTGTTTAGTGTATGTAATTAAATTATATTAGGGTAAAATTAAGTTGATTTTATGTTATTATTTTATAGAATATACTTTAGAAAAAGTGAGGAATAGAGATGTTCATAAATAAGGAGAAAGAACATGAGATTCTAGATAATATGAAACAAGAGGAACTGTTTTTGAAGGAATCCAGTAATGCTTTGGAAATGAATCAAGCTATATGATGACTAAATTGTAAAAATGAGTGTATTTAAATTACGAGGTGGATATGATTAGAGTTGGAATTGTAAATATTTCTTTAGAGTTATCAAAACAAAATGTAGACAAGCTAATAATGAGCATGTCTCCTGAGAAAAAGAAGCAGATAGAGAAATTTCATTTTGAGGAAGACAAAAAAAGATGTTTATTTGGTGAAATTTTATTTAGAGTCATGTTGTGGAAACAATATGACTTGCATTGGAAAGATATTAAAATTGGAAGAACAAATTATGGTAAGCCAGAAATCTTGAATCAAGAAAGCATTTACTTTAACATATCGCACTCAAGTGATTATGTGTGCTGCATTATTAGCGATGATCCCGTAGGAATTGATATAGAAAAAGTATCTTTAGAACAAGATCTTTCCGTATTTAGGAATGTTTTTACTCAGCAAGAGGAGGAGTACATATTTAAAGAAAGTGATGGTGAAGAAAAGCATCAAAAATTTTATAGATTGTGGACTCTTAAGGAAAGCTATATAAAAAAAATTGGATTAGGCTTATCGATAAGTTTAAAATCTTTTAACATTGTCTTTAATGAAAATCGTATTACAGTGGAGGATGAAGATAAACAAAAACTACCAGAAATATTCTATCAGTTTTTAATAGATGAACAATACTATGTTTCTGTGTGCTCAGAAAAAAAAGCAGTATTCTCCCCAATAAAATATTCCGGTTTGCAATTGTTAAGAGAGTATATGTTTTAAGAAGTAGCCAATAAAGTACACATAAATAAGATAGAAAATATTTTTCTGATTTAACATTCATGTCCGTCTTTATGTTTATATAACAAAAGAAAGGCACTAAGTACAAATGTAATAGATGATAAGGTTCCAGTAAAATACTTTTCAAAAAAACTAGTTGTGATAAAAATATTAAATATACTAGCTAGGAATAAAAAAATGGTCATTACATTTAACTTGAAGTTTAGAATTCTTTTGTTAGTTTTTACTTGAATAATTTTTCCATAAATAAGATATGTTGCACTATAAAGGGACCACAGAAGACACAAAAAAGCGCTCATAAATCTAAGTTTAGGTGGGAAAATATCGTATTCTCCGCCAAAAACAAACTTTCCCAAAGGGAATCCAGCTGTTAAAAAAAGATGAAGTAGAGCGTTAAGAAAAAAAGTTAATGAACAAATAATTGATGCAATTTTTTGCATAATAACCTCCAAGATTTTTGACATTACTCAACTTACTAAGTATACTGTATATTAAGTTGTTTCTTGAATTATACTTTTAAATTTAAAGTTTGTCTAGAATTAAAAGATTTGAAAGTATCGAGTAAAATACTTGTTTAAATAATGCAATCTTTTAATCATTATATAGAAGGTGTCAAAGATAATACAATTCTGTTTTTAGTATTTTATTGTTTTACAAAACAGAAAGTCTTACTTGCTCTCATTCATAAAACGGTCTTAATATCAATAAAACAGTAAAAAAGGAAAGGAATTAGTATAAATGCGTAGATTAAATTGCAAAAATAAGTGCAAAGCTAGAGCTAATTTTTGTCAAAAAATGAAAAGCTATTATTTCTAGATTCTAAGCCATACATTACTGGTTTTTAGTGTTCTATTGTTGGATATTTTTTGTTAAAGACATGTTCTATATAGATATAAGGTTACTCTTTTTTTTTAGAAGTTTTGTTTTATTTTGAATCAAGAAAACAATTAAGAATTTAACCGATTAAGAAGGAGGATTATTGATGGCATATTCCAATGCTTATTTTCAGGCTTTAGAAGTGCTTATTTTAATGGATATTACGTCAAAAAAACATGAAGGAGGATTTCTTTCAACAAAACTTATTGCTGCAAGTTTAGGTTTGCCTCAAGCCTCAGCAGCAAAAATTTTAGCTAAATTGAAATCTGCTAATCTTATCACTGCAAAAGAAGGAAGTCATGGTGGTATGGCGTTAGAAAAAATGCTATCAGAAATAACTATGCTAGATGTACTTAATGCAATTGAAGCTGGAAATTCATTGTTTAAAACTCAAAATAGTATGAAAATTAAAGGTGAAGTAGTTGATAGAATAAATACAAGTATAAAGAATGAGTTAAGTAAAACTGAGCTAATCATGAAGGACTCCTTAAAAAGTAAGACATTAAAAGACTTACTAAAAGATTATGATGAAGACATTTTTTGTAATGAAAATGTCACCCTGGAAGGAGAAGAGAAATTTCAACTTTAGAAAGAATCTTGTTATTAAAGAAAAATGATGGTTGAAATATGAAAAATTTAGTTTTGGAAAGGCTAGAGTTAAGTGGGAGATTACACTAGTATTTAGTACTGTTATTTTGAATTATGTTGCATGTTCATTAGTTTACACAGAGATTGTACAATGAAAATAGACGATGACTATTTGTCTTATCAAGGACTAAAATATATCATATTTTTTTGATTGGATGTAGAAAATGTAAATAAAAAAGACTAGAGAACGTTTTTTTTGAAACCGTTTTTCTAGTCTTTTTTGTATTGTACTTCAGCTAAGCTGGATGGTGGATAGTTTACAGTGATGTAGGGGGAAATCCGTCTAAAAAACTAAGTTGAAAGAGGTTCACAGCCGCTCACGACGCAGTGTCGTGAATGACAAATAGTATAAGGAGATAGAAATACAACTTAGCATTCGTAGAAAAATACCGTATATAAATTATATATGGAAAATATAAAGAAAGTATTGGAAAAGCTATCTAAGTGCTATGTGTAGGTTGCGTCAAGAATTATGTGTAAATGGAAAATCCATTCCATTATTCACGAATTAAAACATTGATTCTAATTAAAAACTTTTGATTATATTGATTGAATTGAGAAACTCGGAATCTCTCCAGAGATTCTACATTAGGAAATTGTTCTTTTCTCTTTGTGTATTTTTTCAATTGTTTGTTAAATCCTTCAATTAAATTAGTTGAGTAAATGGTTCTTCTAATTGATGGGGGAAAGTTATAAAAAGTTAATAGAGCAGGATTCATGAGTGATTCAACTACTCGTGAATACTGCTTTTCCCATTTGTCTGTCATAAAAGCTATTTGGTCAATTGCTTCTTCTTTTGAAATAGCTTGATAAACCATTTTAAAATCATCACAGATTTCTTTTCTATCAGTAACTCGAACTTTATGAGCAATATTTCTAGAAACATGAACATAGCATTGTTAAAATTGAGCATTTGGGTAGATACAATGAATACTATCGGCAATACCACTTAAACCATCCATTACTACTAATAAAACTTCCTCTAAACCACGATGTTTTAGGTCTTGAAGTACCTCTTTCCAAACATATGTAGATTCAGTTGGAGCGATAGTAAACCCTAGCACCTCCTTGGTGCCATCTAGACGGATACCAATCACGATATAAACGGCTTCTTTCGATACCGTTTTTTCTTTTTAAAGGAATGTGAGTGGCATCTATAAAAATCACTGAGTATCTAGCTTCTAATGGTCGTTCTTTAAAAGCTAGAACATCTTCAGAAACAAGCTTACTCATATTTGAAATCGTTTGTGGCGTATAATAATGACCGTACATTTTTTCAATCAGTTCAGAGATTTCAGACATCGTAATACCTTTTTGAAATAATTGGATAATTGTCGTTTCCAAAGAATCATTCGTTCTTTTGTAAGCAGGTACTGTTTGTTGTGTAAAGTCACCTTTCCTGTCTCTCGGAATTACTAGGTTCAATTCTCCATACTCTGTTCTAAACGTAGGTGAATAATTTCCATTATGGGAATTACCTGAATTGAATCCTGCTCTATCATACTTTTCATAGTCAAGAAACGTTGTTAATTCAGCTTGTAATAATAAATTAATAGTTGATTCTAAATGACGACGAAATAAATCATCCAAATCACCCTTGGTGATTAGTGTTTCCATAATTTCTGTTGTAAAATGAGTCATAAGAAAGTCCTCCTATAAAAATTTCTGTTGTCGTAACTTTAATTTTATAGAATGGACTTTCTTTTTTATACTAAATTTTCATTTACACAAAATATTTTACGCTATCTATGTGTATGAGATGGAATGGAAATACATGAAGTAAATGCGTGTAAGGATCAATTTCATTTGTCAATAGGTATTAAACAAAATTTAAGTGTTTCATCATTCATGGAGATTTTTAAAGGAAAAGTAGTTTGATGATAGTCGAACAATATTCAAATCAAAAGTATAAGTATGGAGTTTTAAATTTTGGTGTAAGAGATACTATGTGGACAGGGCTAAGAAGAAATAAAAAAGGATTGAGGACTATATAAGAAACCAGTTAATAGTTGATAAACAATTGGACTTGAGGTTATTTAAAGAGGTAGGTATCTTTCCTTACTGGACAGAGAGGGCCTATTTACAGAGCAACCCAGCTTTTCTTACTAGTGATGCTGATTTAGAAATAGTTTTTTTTCCTCTAGTTACCACTTTTTCGAGTTTACCTTGAATAAGGACTGTCGAATAATATGATTCTACTCGTTTTTAGAATATTAAAAAAATATTGACAACTAAACATTCAAAAGATATAGTTTAATTATTATATAAAGTAACAACTTTATATCGGGAGGTAGTAGTTTATGATTTTTGAAAATGCGTATCCACTTAGTAAATTGCAAGAAGGAATGATTTACCATAGTGAAAGAGAAAATAGTGATGTGTACCATGATATTTTTACATATTGGTTTGAAGGATATTATGATTACGCGAAAATAAAAGAATGTTTTCAGTTAATCGCTGAGCAAAATCCAGTTTTGAGAACATCATTTGAACTAGATAAATTTTCAGAACCTATTCAAGTGGTTAATAAAGAGATTTTAATTGAGGTCTCAGAATTTTATAGTCTTGAAGAATTTTCCAGTTTAGAAAAAGAGTTAAATGATTATATTTTAAAACGGAAGGCAGCTAAATTTGATTGGAATAAAGCGCCGCTTTGGAAAGTAGCTGTTTTTAAGAAAAATTCTTCTGATTTTGTAATATGTTTAGATTTCCATCATTCTATTCTTGATGGTTGGAGTATAGCGTCGATGATGCAAGCTTTTTCAGACTATTATCTGTCATTGATTGAAGGAAAAAAAATTAATAATAAGTTTTTCTCCAAAGCCGGATATGATGAATATATTAAATTAGAAAAAGAAGCAATTGAAGACAAAGAGAGTTGCGAGTTTTGGAAAAGTGAAATTAAGCATAGTAATGCAGTATCTTTAACAGCAGTTCGAAATTATCATTCGGGGGGGAATATTACAAGCAAAGGAACAACTATAAATACAGTCCTTATTGAGAAGATGAATGAAATAAGTAAAAAAAATAAAGTACCACTAAAGTATCTGTGTTTGTCTGCTCATTTTAAAGTGTTATCCTTGTTGACAAATGAAGCTCAAGTTACCACTGGAATCGTTTCGAATGGGAGAGTCGAACTTGAAGGGGATAATATCCTCGGACTTTTTTTGAACACACTACCTTTTACAATGAATCTAGAAGATCTCAGCTGGGATGAATTCATATATGCAACGTTTGAAAAAGAGAAAAAAATAATGCCATACAGGAGATATCCTATGGTAGAAATGATGAAGAATTTTTCCCGAGGTAATGAGTTATTTAATGTAGTGTTTAATTATATTGATTTTCATGTTTATCAGGAAGAAACTTTACAGAATAATTCATTTAAACTGAATAGAGTTGATGTATCAGAAAAAACAAACTTTCCGTTTTCGGTTCAATTTTCTAATAATCCAATTTCTAAAGAACTAACCTTAAGTCTAATTTATGATCAAGATATTTTTGAAGAAAAGTTTATAAGCAGAGTTTTGGAATTATTTATTAATACGATAAGGTCTATGTCGGATGGAGAAAGAATTTTTAATAATATCAGTATATTAAATTCCACAGAAAATGAGATTGACAGTTTGTTAGACACAAATCATGAAAATAGTAGCAAGGAACAGGTAAGTTTACCTTTATTCATAGATAAATTTTTAGATTGTTCAATTAGATTAAATGAACAGATAGCAGTCTATGATAAAAATAAAAGTATTTCCTATCGTGAATTAAATGATAATTCCGACCGAATGGCGTCTTATTTAGTTAGCAGAGGAGTAAATCCGGGTGATTCAGTTGGTGTCTATCTAGATCGAAGTATTGATCTAGTAACTAATATTCTTGCAATCTGGAAAATAGGTGCGTGTTATGTTCCGCTTGATCGTAAGTTTCCGAATAAAAGAATTGAATATATTATTCAGGATCTAAATATTAAAACAATAGTATCGGGAAAACAATGTGAAAATAATGTTTTTGATCAACAGTTGAATATTCTATTCACTGAAGATGGAGTCATCTATCCAAAAAGTGAAGATAGAATACTAAGTCTGAATCGAAATTCTTTAGCATATGTCATTTATACTTCTGGAACTACTGGAAATCCTAAAGGAGTTTGTGTTGCCCATGAGAGCATTGCGAATCTAGTAAATCATTATAGATACACAACCGATGATAAAGTTTTGATGACATTTAATATAGCTTTTGATGGCTGCTTGTTTGATATTCTAATTTCTTTGGCTAGTGGTGCAGCACTTTGTGTACCGACTGCTGAAAATCTGGTTGGAGAGATTCTCATTGATAATATAAATTCGTATGAAATTTCTATTTTAACATTAACTCCTACAGTTTTATCAAGTATTGAGTATCAGGAATTTGATAGCTTGAGAATGATTTCCGTTGCTGGTGAAAAATGTTCATTAACTTTAGCAAAAATGTGGGGAGAAAGATATGTGTTTAGAAATTTGTACGGGCCATCAGAGGGGACTATCTGTGCGACAGAATATACGTATGATCCGTTGAATGATAGTTCTCTAATTGATTTACCGATCGGAAAATCAATATCAAATGTTGAGATAAACATCGTTGATTCAAACCTACAGCCTTTACCTGAAGGAGTAGTTGGCGAAATATGTATTTCCGGAAGAAACCTAGCTCTTGGATATACTAGTGAAATCGAAACTTCAAAATCTTTTCGATCCAATATTTTTCAGTTAGCTAATCAATCAGATAAGAAGTTTTATCTTAGTGGGGATAGGGGGAAAGTTGATCATAATAGAAACTTGTTTTTTGTGGGAAGAGATGATAGTCAAGTTAAAGTAAATGGAATCAGAATGGAAATTTCTGAAATCGAAAATAAATTGGAAACTTTTTGCAGTGTTGAGTATGCGATTGTGAGGGTGAAAAGAATTGAAAACAACGATAAAATAGTAGCCTATCTTGTTCTTAATGACAAAAATGGCTCAAATGTTGTCGAGAGGTTAGAAAATTATTTGAAGCAATACCTTCCGCTTTATATGATTCCAAGCGAGTTTAAGGAACTTGATAAAATACCGCAAAATTCGAACGGGAAGATAGATTCAAGTCAATTAGACAATGCTTCAAAAAAATTAGAGAAAAAAGTTGAGGTAGAGACACTACCAAGAAACGACTCTGAAATTTTTGTACATGATCTAATATGTTCTGCATTATCAAAAGAACAAGTAAGTATTTATGATAACATTTTTGAACTTGGCTGTAACTCACTGATGATATTAGAAATTCAGAAAAAAATAAATGCAAAATACAATATTGAAATGTCTATTCAAAATATTTTTGACAACCCCACTGTTGAAAAGATTAGTTTAGAGATACTAAAATTACTATTATTACAGAGTATTTAGCAGTTAAATGAAAGGAGATATCTTCCAATGGAAAACATAGAAGAACTATCGCCCCAAGAAAGAGAACAGTTGTTACAAGATCTTATGAAAAAAAATAGTACCAAAAAAGGATCTAGCATATCAAAGGATATTGATAACAGATATAAGGAATATGGTTTATCTGATGTTCAAAAAACGTACTGGGCTGGTAATAAAGGAACCTTAGAATTAGGTGGTAGGTTGAGCAATATTTATGCAAGTATTGTTCTAAACAAAGGGAGTATGTTTCTTTCTATGTTGATTAAACAAAGAATTCAACAAGCTATTGAATCTTTAGTTAATGAACATGATATTTTAAGGACGATTATCCTAGAGGACTTTATGCAAAAAACTCTAGACAATACTCCATCATTTAAAGTTGAATATAAAAACTATGGTTTTTTTAAACGTAAGAATTCAGTTATTGAAAAACAAAAAAAGGGACTCATTGAAACTGAAATTAGTTATAGTGAATGGCCATTGCTAAGAGTAGTTGTGATAAATTGGAAAAATGAGATTGATATTCAGTTTGGAATTAGTCCTTTGTTAATGGATGGAAATGGTGTTTCATTATTTTTAAGTCAGTTAATTCAAAAGATAATGAATATGAAAGAGAGGTACGATAGTAATGAGTTAAGCTATCGCGACTATGTTATTTTCTCGGAAAAGCAAAAAAAAGGGACTGAATATGCACGTTGCAAAAAAAATAAATTATCTAGATTAGAAATATTACCACAAAGTCCTAGACTGCCGATGAAAAAAGAGAAAAATTGTCAAGAATTTATTGTACAAGAACTTGAGTTACTTTCAACTAAAGAATGGGAGAATTTCAAGTCTGAAGTAATAGGAAAGTCAGTTACAGCACCAGCTGTTTTACTTACATTATTCACAGATGCAGTAACTAGGTGGACTATTGAAGACGAATACTATGTGGGAATGATTAATACCTATCATCTACCTGAAATGAAGTCACCAAAGTCATTACTAGGAAATTTTAACACTATTGATTTTATTGAAGTAAATTCAAAATCTGGAACTTTTTTTGAAAGAGTGAAGAACATTTCGAATCAATTTGCATTCAACTATGATAATGGTCGTTTTAGTGGGTTTGAAGAAATTCGGCAATTGAGGAAAACACGTCAGTTAGAGTCAGAAATTACTTTTCCTGTCGGGTTTAATTGCACTATAAATATTCCTCATCCATCAGCTTCAGATTTTTTTTCTAAAAAAGAAAAGAAAACGCCATTTTTGAAAAAGCTACTGAACAAAAAAATTCCTACTGTAAATCTAGAAGAACTAAATATTTATACGACACAGCTGCCATTCATTCCGACGATGGCGTTAGGTGAACAAGGTGAACTGATATGTAAATTTGCAAGATATCAAAATTATTTTGCTGAAGGGGTCTTAGAGGAAATAATAAGTAATTTTAAACATAATGCTAAAGAAGTAGTATCAAATAAAGAATACTGGGAGTATTCATGGAAAGATATTTATAAGAAGAAATTTGGAACGAATGAAAAACAAAATTCAGTGATACATGAGTTGACAAGTAACAGAAAAAATTCAGATAGTATTAGGTTTGAAGCTGAAAGCACACTTTTCATTAACCTAAAGAAAATTTATTTGGATATTATTGGAGACGAGAATATATCTTCAAGTACTAATTTATTTTGTTTTGGAATGGACTCTATTCAAGTCATTCGATTCATTGAGAGAGTAAAGAAAGATCTACTGATTCAAATTCCCCCAAAAATTATATATGAGAGTCAAACATTAGGTGAGTTGACAAGAAGTCTGGAAAGGAATGGAAGCTTTGAAAGAAAAACAATTTAGACTAACAAGTTCTCAATTGAATATGTGGAATATACAAGCCTATCACTCGAATTTAGCTGTGGCAAACTTAGGAGGAGTAGTATTTTTTGACGCTCCCTATGAATATGACAAGATGGTTGAAGTTATTAATCAAATTCTACTTGAAAATGATACCTTCTATTTGAGATTCGATGAAAAAAATGGGGAACCATTTCAATACTTTGAAAAACCAGAGTATGAATTATTTGAGCAATATGACCTGACCGGTCTATCAGAAGAGAAAATTCATGAAACTTTGAAACAGAATTGTGAAATTATTCAAACGACTAAGAATGATAAGAACTATAATTTTAAAATTTTCAAGTATGCAAATAATCGCATTGGTGTGTTTGCTGTAGTAAGTCATCTCATTTTCGATGCTTGGTCCTATCCAATAATTGTCGATTATATTGAAGAGAAATACAATAAGAGTCTGAAAGGAGAATCCATTGTAGCAGATGACAAATTTTCATTTGCTGAATTCTTAGAATCAATAGATTATTACAAGCTAAAAAAGAAACAAGAGCAAGGTAAACAATATTTTGAATCACTTTATAGTAACCAGTTCCTACCAACCGAAGTGACCAGTTCAGTCATTAATAAAGAAGATATTATTGGAGATCGATTGTTTTTAAAATTAGAGACCAAATTGAATGAAAGTATAAATCAGTATTGTGCCGAAAAGAAAATTTCTTTAGCGGTATTGTTTGAAACGGCCCTTCTTATCTACCTTAGAAAAATTAATCAAAGCGATCAAACTACAATTGGTCTACCGACTCTAAACAGAAAAGGCAAAGAGCGAAAAATACTTGGAATGTTTATTGGAATGCTACCTATGACTATTCCTATTTCACTCGAAGATACCGTGGAAGATGTAATAGTAAAGAATAAGGAAGCTCATAAGAATCTATTTAAGTATCAAATGTATAAATTAAATGATATAAAAGAATATTTATTCGAAGAACATGATTTTGAGGGCAATATTTTTGATGTTATGTTCAATTATCAAAATGGAAAGCGAAGTTCTGAGTCTTGTTTTGATGCGAGGACACGCTATTATTCTAACGGGACATCTGAAGTTCCTATAGTTATGTTAGTAAATGAGCGAGATAACGACGCAATTGAAGTTAATTATGATTACCAGATAAATAATCTCACAGAACTCGATGTACTAATTTTTCATGAGAGAATTCTGTATGTAATTTCTCAAATAATCAATGATGACACAGAATTAGAGGTTAGATCTGTAGATATTGTTCCATTAAATGAAAAGAATTTGATTCATACATTTTCTAGTGGCAGAAAAGTTGATTTTGGAGAGGAAACGATTCATGAGTTATTTCAAGGGAAGGCTCAAGAGTTTAGCTCCCGTATCGCTACCAAGGATTCAAAAAGAGCATTAACCTATAGAGAGTTGAATGAAAAGTCAAATCAATTTGCCAATCTACTAATCGGTTTAGGAGCAAAAAAAGGCTCTCATATCTGTGTAAATATGAATAATGATACGAATTTCATGATTGCATTTTGGGGAATCATTAAAACTGGGAGTGTGTATATTCCAGTAGATAATGAATATCCAATGGACAGAGTTGCTTATATCTTAAACGATTCAAAAGCAGAGTTTGTTATAAGTGACAACTCAGATATAAAAAAACAAAATCCTGATGTAATTTTTATCAGTGGTGAGAAAATTGATGCGGAACTTAGCGAATATTCAAAAGAAAACCTGAATGTTTCTGTAACTCCTGAAGATTCTGCCTATATTCTATATACATCTGGAACAACAGGAAATCCCAAAGGAGCAGAAAACACTCATGGTGGGATAAAGAATAGAATTTTATGGATGCAAGATCATTTTAAATTAACAATAGAAGATATAGTGATACAAAAAACTTCAATTAGTTTTGATGTATCAGTTTGGGAGCTAATTTGGCCATTTGTTACTGGAGCTATTCAAGTTCTAGCAGATTTAGGTGGTTCTAAAGACAACGACTATATTAGAGAGTTGATTATTAAAGAGAAGATAACAACAGCACACTTTGTTCCTAGTATTCTTGATGACTTTTTAGAAGTCGAAGTCAATACTAATTTAGCTCGAATTATTTGTAGTGGAGAGGAACTGTCTGTTGAAACTGTTAAAAATGCTAAAAGACTAAACCCAAATACTCATATTACCAATTTATATGGCCCAACGGAAGCAGCAATAGACGTTACTTACTATGACTGTTTAGATAATGTTTTTGATAAGAAGGTTTCTATAGGTAAGCCAGTCTATAATACACAAATAAAAATTGTTGACTCGAAGATGAATATAGTTCCTGTGGGGGTAGCGGGTGAGATTATTATATGTGGTATTCAAGTAGCAAAAGGGTACTATGGAAATCAATCACTTAGTAATGAAAAATTTGGGACATTTTCAAAAGAATGGAATTTGACATACTATAAAACAGGAGATATAGCAACATGGAGTTCTAGTGGGGAGATCGAATATCTTGGTAGAGAAGATAATCAAGTTAAAATTAATGGAGTTCGCATCGAAACATCAGAAATTGAATCTAAGATGAAGGATATCGAAGGGATTAAGGGCGCCAATGTAATTGACAAAGTCGTGTCTGGTAAAAGAGTCTTAGTTGCTTTTTATACAACATCATTAGACATAAATAAAAAAATTATTCGAAAAAAACTATTACAAAAGCTTCCAAAAAAATGGATTCCATCATATTTTGAACAAATAGACCAACTTCCGCTAAATCATAATGGAAAAGTTAACACTAAGGCTCTTAAAAAGATCGCCTTGTCTCAGAATTTGGAAACGAGTTTCGTTGAACCTACTGGCGAATTAGAAATCAAACTAGCCTTAGTTGTTAAAGAAGTGCTTAAATTAGAAAAAATTGGATTAGATGATGACTTTTTTAGTTATGGTTTAGACTCAATGAAGTGTATAAAAATTGTTTCTAATTTGGCAAGTCAAAGAATAGCCATTAGTATTGAAGACTTATACCTGTATCCAACAGTACGAGATTTATGCAATGCTGTCATATTGCTAGATGAAATAAATGAAAAAGATAATATTAACAAATTCGGTTTGTTGAGTGCTGAAGATATGTCAAAACTACTACAAATAAATTGATAAAATCGAAGATTCTGGAGGTATCTAAATTTGAAGAATTTAGTTAGGTTTGAAAATGTAAGTAAAAGATATAAAAGTGGAGAAGTCACGATTAATGCAGTTGATGATGTTAGTTTTGAAGTAAAAAAGGGGGAGTTGGTAATCATAGTTGGTGCCAGTGGTGCTGGGAAAACAACAATTCTTAATTTACTAGGAGGTATGGATCAAGTAACAGAAGGGAAAATTGTAGTCAATGAAAGTGAAGTAAGTAAGTTTTCACAGAAACAACTGACCGAATTTAGGAGAAATTCAATTGGATTTGTTTTCCAATTCTATAATTTGGTTCCTAATTTAACTGCATTAGAAAATGTTGAGCTAGCCTCACAAATAACTAAACAACCTCTTTCAGAAAAAAAAGTATTGACCGAAGTAGGTTTAAAAGATAGAATGAGTAATTTTCCTTCTCAATTATCGGGTGGGGAACAGCAGAGGGTTGCCATTGCAAGAGCACTTGCAAAAAATCCTGATCTACTATTATGTGATGAACCGACGGGTGCTTTGGATTATAAAACAGGAAAGAGCATCTTAAAACTCTTACAAGATACATGTAGGATAAATGGAAAAACTGTAATTATTATCACACACAATTCTTTAATCGAAGATATAGGAGATAGAATTATCAGAGTTAATAGTGGGAAGATAACAGAAAATATTGTTAACTCCGAACCTAAAGATATTGAGGGGATTGAATGGTGATGAAAGCTTTTAGCAAGAATACATTTAGAACGATTAAACAGTCTCTTGGGAGATATTTGTCAATTCTTGGTATAACTTTTTTAGGATCAGTGATGTTTTCTGGGTTGTTGGCTGCTGCACCAGATATGATTTATTCATCAAAAAACTATTTCAATGAGAACCATTTGTTTGATCTGAAAGTAAGCTCACTCAATGGTTTTTCTGACAACAAAATAGGTGAAATGGAAAAATTAGGGAATGTAGAAGATGTTGAAAGAGTGAAAACGATTGATTTTCAAGGAAAACTTAAATCGGAAAACTATACTATTCGTCTGATAGGACTAAAGGATATCAAGAACACAAAAGTAAATCGGTTGAAACTTGTCAACGGAAAATATCCAAAGGAAAATGATGAAATTGTTGTCGTTGAACCAGTTGAAGGCATGGGGAGTATCAAGATAGGGGATGTTTTAACCTTAGAAGACGAAGACAGCGTGCAGTTTGTTGAAAAGAAAAAATTGAAAATTGTAGGAATAGTTAGCTCCCCAGAATACTTTTCAAATGGTGCGATCTCTTCGATGGTTGGTACAGGTGAAATAAATTATGTGATTTATGGACAAGCTTCAAATATATTATTACCAGCCTATAACGAGGTGTATCTTACTTTGGACGACGACCATCTGAATGAATCTTCTCTTGAAGGTGGAGGATACGAAAAGCTGTTAAAAGAAACGAAAGAAGAAATTGACAACTTAAATTCAGACGAATCAAGTTGGATAACATCTGATAGGGACACGAATGTTGCATATGTTGGATTAAAGAATGATATTGAAAGTATCGCAGGAGTAGCTCAGATATTTCCATTAATTTTTATTGTAGTAGCCGCATTTGTGGCATTAACAACAATGTCAAGATTGGTTGATGAAGAGCGACTTATCATAGGTACATTGAAGTCATTAGGGTATTCTAATAGCAAAATTTTATCAAAATATCTAATTTATGCAAGTACTGGAAGTATAATAGGTAGTTTTCTTGGTACGCTAGTTGGTTTTAATGTACTGCCAAATATGCTCTGGGAAACTTATTCGATGAAATACTCATTACCGTCGTTGCTTGCAACGCCTCACATATTTATTTCTATGATTTCAATGATAGGATTAACATTAGTCACCGTATTAGCTACCCTATGGTCTGTAAAAAATACTGTTCGACAAAATGCAGCTCAACTTTTAACAGCAAAAGATCTACCAGTAGGAAAGAGGGTTCTATTGGAATATTTTACCCCTTTATGGAAAAGACTTTCTTTCTTGTATAAAGTTACTCTGAGAAATGTTTTTATGGATAAAAAAAGAATGTTAATGACTATAATCGGTGTAATGGGATGTACAACTATTTTAGTTACAGCGTTTGGCCTAAGAGGTAGTGTTCAAGGTTTTACAGATTACCAGTATGAACAGATATTTAAGTATGATGTCACAATTGGCTACAAAAATGGGGCTGACGCTTCTAAATTGGACGATTTCATAAAGAGTAGTTCTACTATTAAAGAAAGCATGAAGTTTCAAGAAATGGCGATTGAAATAGGTGATGATGATAATCTGTATACAATCAATCTATCTGTTCCTGAAAAAACAAATGATAAAATTAAAGAATTTGTCACACTTGTAAATCCTGTTACAGATAAAAAAATTATATTTGATGAAAAAAGTATTATATTATCTGAAAATGTTGCGAATAGATTGAATGTTGGCGTTAATGATAAAGTAAAGTTCAAACTTTATGGTGACTCGAAGCCTAAATCGGTTACCATAACAGGGATTACAGAAAATTATCAGGAAAACTATCTTTATATTAGTCCAAAAGTGTATAAATCTTTGTATAGTGAAGAACCCAAGTTCTCTAATTATTACTTGAACTTAAATGGTAAAAAATCTACTAAGAACGTATACAATGAATTAAGAAATAATGAATCAGTTACATATATTGATAAAAAGCAAGCTCTAGTTGATCAAATTAATGATGGTTTGCAAGGGATGAATATGATTGTATATATGCTGATTATTGCTGCTGGGTTGCTCGCTTTCCTTGTTCTGTATAACATTAATAACATTAATGTTGAAGAGAGAACTCGGGAAATTTCAACACTAAAAGTTTTGGGGTTTTATGATAAAGAAGCGGAGTCATATATATTTAGAGAGACTTTATTGCTGACACTTTTTGGCTGCTTAGTGGGTCTAGTATTAGGCTATTTTGCCTTTACCAGTGTGATAAAAGCTATTGGGACTGATTTTTATATGTTCAATAGTTCCATAAAGGTGAATGCTTTTGTGTATGCGACAGTCTTGACTTTTGTTTTCGCATATATTATTAATATTTTTATGAAGCTTAAAGTTCGTTCAATTAATATGTTAGATTCGCTTAAGTCTGTTGAGTAATCAAATTTTAGAATACCTGAGGATATTTTTAAAGAGGATAAAGAATATGAAGATTACGGTTGAGATAAATGAATATTTCTACCAAGATAAAAATGGAACATATATCACTGATCCTGAATAATGGGAAGAAAGATGAGTACTATGATTTAATCATATTTCTTTTTGCTATTTAAAAAGTTACAGAAAGTTTAAATCCTGAAATAGATAAAATTAATATTATAGTAAATTTGAAGATACTTGAAGAACATTTAAAAACAGTTAAGTTTTATTATAGAGGATGGAAATTTAATGGCTTAAATGATATTTGTTTAGCATTAATTTATGATTAGTTAGACAATGGCTTTGAAAATATTTCATCAGCAATAGGATGGAATATATTGAAGAAAGTTATAAGTTCGTTTTTTAGCTGAAAAGAACCAGTGTTGATTTCACTTTTGTAAAATAATAGTCTAGAAATTTGAAATCTTAAAGAAAAAAGGAGAATGATAATGAATTCCAAATTATTTTTAGTTGTTGGCTTAGCTTCAATTTCCGCATTAGTTCTAAGACGAACGGATAAGCTTTGGATTAAGATGAACTAAGGTATTTAGTTTTGGACACTCGATAACAATCAATAATGGGGTTGTGATATTATACATTGGTTCAAATTATAAAAAAACTATGCGATTTGATATGGGATTGATATCTTCATTGGCTATTGGTAAATGAGAAAGTGTAAAATAGACTCTGTAAGCAGTCTATTTTAGACAAGCTACTTATACAGTTTTTTTACGTAATATATTAATTGATAGAAGTAGTGATGACTGTTACTATATTAGATTTGGTTGATATCCATTTTTCTGACAGAATTTTTGCACAACAGAACTAGCTAAGTCGATGTTAGAATGACAATATAAGAAAATTTTAATTAGAGCTCATATAAAATCGCAATGCCTAGCTTTAAATTTTAGTGACCTTGCTTTTGACCTTGATTCGTTTCGATTAGGAACAGATTCATGCGGATTTAAATTAACTAAAAATGCCTAAAACCCTTGATATTAGTAGATAATCGAATACTTAAGTAAGACTTGAACCAAATGGAAGGCAGTGTTGGATAAACCTGTTATAGGAGCTAGAACCCTTGATATATAAGGATTCTAGCTTTTTTTACCAGGATATTATAAATGAGCAGCTTTTTTTCTGGCTAGCTATCATATCAGAAAAGTCCCAATCTGTTTTCTGATATGTATTATTAGTAATATGTGTATAGATGTCTATTGTTACTTTACTGTTTGAGGTATTGAATTTGGGTGTTTAAAAAATGATATTCTTATGTTCGTCTATATATAGTTCTGCTGTAAGTTCTTGTTAAAAATTTTAATATATTTATACTGTATGATTAGCACTGTAAATTTCTCAATCCTGTTTTCAGTAATCTATTACAAATAAGTAATTATTTAATTTTGCTCCTTTAAATGTTGCTTCCATGTAATAGTTTTTACTTCTTTGATACAATGAAATAAAATATTTATTTGTGAGTGGAGAGATAAAAATGAATAATTTAACTCAAGTTTTAGATACTTATCTTCAAAGTGAAGAAGCATATGCGCTTCAGATTGATGGCAAATGGGGTGTTGGGAAAACATACTATGTTAAAAATAATGTTATAGGAAAATTGAAAAAAGAAGGTAATTATCCAGTTTATTTTTCTGTGTATGGGTATACAAATCTAGATAATTTAAAGAGAGAGTTATTTTATCAAATAATTTCAGTGTTGGGATCAAACAAAAATATTCTAGCGTCAATTAATAAACTAAATAAAAAATTCAAAAAATTTTACAATGTTTTAGATGCTAGTAAATTGAAATCAATAGGTCTAATTGGTGATTGGATTTTAGAGTCATATAATAATGCTAAACTAGATGCTTCTGTATCCAATCATGAAATAGTTATTTTTATAGATGATTTAGAGCGCTTAAGTAAAGAAATTGATTTAAAAGACTTACTGGGATTTATCCTAAATGATCTTTTAGAAAAAATGAAATGTAAAGTAATTATTTTATCCAATAATTCAGAAATTCCAGACCCAGATTTCAAAAAAATCAAAGAAAAAGTGATATCTAGAACAGTAAAATTCAAATATGATATGCCAACTATTGAAGATATGATATTAAAGACAAGTAGAAATGCATTTATTAGGAAGTTTAGTTCATGGATAAGGGGAGTATTGGAAAGTCAACAAGCTATGAACAAGAAAAATGGATTAAATATGAGAACCCTCTTTTCTACAATTGAAAATTTTGACTTTGTTGAATCAAAATTACTTGAGAATATTGATAGTTTAGAATCAGATGAATTAAAAATAAAGATAAAAAAAAGTATTTTTCTAAACGTTTTTGTCATTACAAGTGAATATAAGTTGGGGAATCTTGATGAAAATAGTTTCAAATTACTAAGTGGTTTAACAAATACCAGGTATTTTTCTTATTATTTAGATAAAGGTGAAACAAAGACTATTAAAGAAAGAGTTATTGATCAATATCATAACCAATGTAAAGAATTTGATGACCATATATTCTATTCAACAAATATTAATTCTTTTATATTATTCGGTTATATAGACCAAAATAATTATGTTAAAACTTGGAAAGATGCTTTTTTACCTAAATCTAGGGAGATTGATAATTTAGATCAACTTAAGGCGTTCAGACGTTGTACTGATGATGAACTAAAAGTAATTCAAGAGAATATATTAAGGGATGTTGAAAATGATAAGTTTGATTTTAAGGAACTGATTATAGTTTATGGACGACTAAATCAATTTGAAAAGATGGATTTAATGTTTCTTGATAGTAATTACTCAGAGATTATTGAGAGTAAATTGAAGGAACTATATTATTTGAATGGAAAAGATGAGGAAATAGATTTAATTGATAACTTTTTTATGTCTGGATTTGATAATATAGAAAGGGAGAAACCTAAATTGTATGAAGCATTTAAGCAAATTGATAATAAAATAACTGAAGATAAAATGAAAGATTTTTTAGATAGTTTATTCACCCAAAATTATGAAGTATTACGTAGTATGAAGCAAAGTGGGTTCTTGCTAAATAGTAATATTTTAAAGCTATGTTGATAGAGGATTCAATTAGTCGCTATATCGTTACAGATAATAACAAAGCTGATTTACTTTGGCAGTTTATTAATTCTAGGGACTTTCATGCAAATGAAGTTGAAGATGTAGAAATGTTTTTAAAAGAGATATTAGATAAGAAGGATGAAACGGATTTAGGTAGAGTAGATTGTTTTAAGATTAAACAATTAACTGAATCTCTAGAACTATTAATCGAACACTTAAGATAACGGATGTAGTTAATAGTAATTAGTTTCTTTTACTAATCAAAATTATATATAGAAAGATTTGGTGGGGAAAATTAAAAGTTAGAATTGTTATTAACTTAACGATTCTAACTTTTTTCATACATAATTGCTAGTTATACCTATATATTTATACATTTATGGAAAAAATATGATACAATTATTTTGAAGTGAGAACACTGTTCAAAAATAGTGAATTATTATTCAATAATGTTGATACTGTAAATAAACTAAAAGATAAATTGAACGAATATCATAAAGAAGAGATTGAAGGTAAAAAAGAACAACGTTTAAATATATTAATTAAAGCTATGGAAAAAAGAATCAATGTTCGATATTTTTCAATTATGAAGCAATGGAATGACAAAAAAGACCCTAATAAGGAACAATGGGGATTTATTTTGATGAGTGTTAACTGTATTTTAATAGAACTTTATTTTCAAATCGTTAATGGTTTTGTTTACTCTGATGATTGTGGTAACTCAGTATGTGATGCTTATCGTGAAACAATTCCAGACTTAATCAGTAATACGAGTGCTGAAGATAGAGAACAATTTTATTATGATATCAGGTGTTCGCTAATTCATCAGGCTCAAACTAATAGAAGGGTTGCCATATCTTTTGAGATTTCTAATGAGATTTTGCCGAATTACATAGAAGGAGAGCAATATTTTTTGTATAATCCTTCGCTAATATTCAGTTCCATCGAGGAGAAATATAAAAATGTATTTAAAAAAGCGATGAATGCTGAGGAGCATACTTTAAGGAATAACATACTCAAGAAAATCGAATACATTCTTTATAAAAAAGTTTGATATTATGTGGTGAAATTTTTCGATAAATTAATCTATTGTCTGATTTGAAAAGAGAAGAGGAGAAGTAATGGAAAGTAATTTTAGTTTTTTTTCTAAAAAATGGGTATATTTAGCAAATTTGGGAGAGGCCGCACAAAGAAATGCTTTTCAAGACCCAAATGCTTCATTGATTAAAACAAGGCAATATAGCGAAGCAATGGTTGAAGCAATTTTTAGATTAGAGAATATGAATATTCCTAAAGGTTTTAATCAATGCGATAAAATTAATTATCTAAGTAATAAAGGTGTTTTATCGAAGTCAATTACAGAGATTTTCCATAGAATTAGAATGATAGGGAATAAAGCAGCTCATAACGGAAATTATGGTATTACAGATGAAGCAAAAGAATCAGTCAAATTTATTTTTTATTTGGGTTGCTGGTTTATGAAAGTTTACGATATTCATACCTTTAAAGCACCTGAATTCCAAACCTTAGTGGACGAGGATTCTATACGAGAAAGTAAAATTGCAACATTAGAAAATCATCTGTTAAAACAACAAAAAGAATTTGAGAAAATATTAGATTTACTAAAAGGAATCTCCCAAACATCAGAGACAAAAAAGGAAAGAAGAGAGGCATCAAAGAAGTTTACTTCTCAATACCCATTAGACGAAAAAGATACAAGAGTATTAATTGATCAGCAATTGAGAGATGCAGGTTGGGAATGTGATACAAAAGAGCTGAATTTCAAAATAAATAAAACGATGCCTAAAAAAAATAGAAAAATGGCAATTGCAGAATGGAGATGTGGAGATAAGTGGGCAGACTATGCCTTGTTTAATGGAACTAAGTTAATTGGTATTGTTGAAGCAAAGAAATATGAGAAAGACATACCAGGAGATATTGGACAAGCAAAGGAATATGCTAAGAACGTTCAATCAATTGAAGGAACTGGGTTGTTTTATTCTGATAGAGATTATAAAGTTCCTTTTATCTATGCAACGAATGGGCGTCCCTATTTGAAACAAATTGAAGAAAAATCAGGTATTTACTTTTGGGATAGCCGTACACCTCAAAAAGCTGAAAGAGCATTGGAGGCATGGCATAGCCCGAAGGATTTAGAGCAAAAATTAAAAAGTGATGAGCAAGTTGCAGATCAAGAACTTCAAAATGAGCCCTATCCAGAGTTTGCCGAAAGAAACTACCAAATTGAAGCAATTAAAGCTGTAGAAGCTGGTTTAAAAGATAATAAAGAAAGAATGTTGCTTGCAATGGCAACGGGAACTGGGAAGACTAGAACTGCTCTGGCTCTGATGTATCGATTAATTAAAACGGATAGAGTTCGTAGAGTTCTATTTTTGGTAGACAGAACTGCGTTAGGCACACAGGCAGCAGATGCATTAAAAGATACGAAAATTGAAAAATTAGCTTTTTCGGACATCTATGATGTCAAAGAAGTTACGGAGGCTATGCCTGAAGATACAACTAGGATTCAAATCGCAACGGTTCAAGGAATGGTACATCGCCTTTTTTATAGCGGAAATGAGGAAGCAAGGCCCTCTGTAGGACAATATGATTTTATTATTGTGGATGAAGCGCATAGAGGATATACAGAAGATAGAGAAATGTCAGATGAAGCTTTATTATACATGAATCAGAATGATTATGTGAGTCAATATCGTAGAGTGATTGACTTTTTTGACGCTACTGTCTTAGGTTTAACAGCAACGCCAGCTTTGCATACAACAGAAATTTTTGGGGAACCAATCTATACGTATTCTTATACCGATGCAGTGGTGGATGGTTATCTTGTAGATCATGAACCACCTTACAAATTTGAAACTGAACTTTCTAAGAATGGTATTTCTTTTGTCAAAGATGAAGAAATTGATGTATGGAATAATGAAAGTCAGTCAATTGATAAAACAAAGCTTAAAGATAATCTGTCATTCGAAGTCGATAAGTTTAATAGGAAAGTGATGACAGAAGAATTTAATCGAGTAATTCTAGATCGATTAACCGAAGATATATATCCAAATGATGAAGAAAAGACATTAATATTTGCAGCGAATGATCAGCATGCAGATAAAATTGTAAAACTATTAAAAGAAATTTATTCTGACAAAGGTGTTATTGTTGAAGAACATGCAATTGAAAAGATTACAGGTGCTATCTATGATTCAGGACAAATGATTAAGCGATTTAAAAATGAAAAGTATCCAAGTATTGCAGTGACAGTAGACTTATTAACAACGGGAATTGATGTTCCTGAGATCTGTAATTTAGTTTTCTTAAGAAGAGTTCGTTCAAGAATTCTTTACGACCAAATGTTAGGGAGAGCAACAAGGTTGTGTAAGCGTATTGGAAAAGAATCATTTAAAATCTATGATGCTGTACATTTATATGATGGTTTACAGAAAATTTCTGATATGAAACCAGTCGTTAAGAATCCAAACCATTCAATTACTTACTTGTTAGATGAAAGTCTTCAATCAAAATCAGAGGAAGAGTTTAATTTTTATAAGAAAGAATTGATCGCAAAATTACAGCGAAAAAAGCAATCCTTAACTGAAAAGCAAGAAGAAGAACTTAAGGAGCTAAATAATGTAGATTCTATTGATAAATGGTTGCAAAATTTAAAAGAAATGAGTAAAGTAGAACTACAATCTCAAGTGAAACAAATTGAACGAATGGCTTATTCAAAAAATGTTCGCTATTCTATGTACATCTCAAATCATAAAGATACGTTTATTGATGAAACACGCGGGTATGGAGAAGGGAACGAAAGACCCGGAGATTATTTAGATAGTTTTAATCGATTTATTAGAGAAAATATGAACTTGATTCCTGCATTACAAATTGTTGTAAAACGGCCAAAAGAATTGACAATTGTCGACTTGAGAAGTATTCGATTGACGTTAAAAGAAAAGCACTTTGATGAAAAAGACTTACAGTCTGCTTGGAAAAAAGAAAAAAAAGAAACAATTGCTGCTGATATTATCAGTTTTATTCGTCAAGCTGCGTTAGGAAGTCCATTGGTACCTCATGAGCAACGAATTAAAAATGCAATGGAAAAAGTTTATCAAATATCAGACTGGACGAATATACAGGAAAGTTGGTTAAATCGTATTGAAAAGCAACTTCTTCAAACAACAGTGCTTGCTCCAACTGCGAAAGAGTTTTTTGAGGAAAATCAACTTTTTGAAGATAGTGGTGGGTATAATCGAATGAAACAGATTTTTAAAGATGATGTCGATACCATTGTAGAAGTTATAAATGATAATTTATATGCATAATAAGATTCGGACTCTTGAAAAAGGGTCCGAATCTATTGTGGAGGAAGAGGAGAAACAATGACAAATAACGAAATTGTTCAGAAATTATGGAAGTTAGCGGATGTCTTAAGAGATGATGGTGTTAGCTATCAAAACTATGTGACAGAATTAACATTTATTTTATTCTTAAAAATGATGAAGGAACAAGGAGATCGCTCTGAGAGCAAAATTCCAGAAGGATATCGTTGGGATGATTTAGTTTCTAAAGAAGGATTAGAGTTAAAAACGTTTTATCAAAAACTATTAACGGATTTATCAAATCCTAAAATCGCTAAAGACTCACGTTTGCAAATGATTTATCACAATGCTTCAACAACGATTGATGAACCAAAGAATTTAGAAAAAATTATCAAGGCAATTGATGATTTAGACTGGTATAATGCCAAAGAAGAAGGTCTTGGTGATTTATACGAAGGATTACTGGAAAAGAATGCAAGCGAAACGAAATCTGGTGCTGGTCAATACTTTACACCAAGAGTATTAATTGATGTCATGGTTGAATTGTTAGATCCTAAACTAGGTGAGCGCTTAAATGATCCAGCAGCTGGAACATTTGGATTTATGATAGCGGCAGACCATTACTTAAAAAATAAATTTGATCATTATTTTGATATTGCACCTGACTTAGCTGAATTTCAAAAAAAGGAAGCTTTTTCAGGAATGGAATTGGTACCTGGAACACATCGCTTAGCATTGATGAATGCTTTACTCCACGATATTGAAGGTCGTTTAGAGTTGGGGGATTCATTATCTACGAATGGGAAATGGATGAAAGACTTTGATGTGGTGTTAACCAATCCACCTTTTGGTACAAAAAAAGGTGGAGAGCGGGCAACTCGTGATGATTTGACATTTGAGACCTCTAATAAACAATTAAATTTTTTACAAACAATTTATAATTCGTTAAAACCAAACGGTAAATCTCGTGCGGCGGTTGTTATTCCAGATAATGTTTTATTTGCTGATGGCATCGGAGAACAAATTCGACGTGACTTGATGAATAAATGTAATCTTCACACTATTTTACGTCTACCGAAAGGTATTTTTTATGCTCAAGGAGTACAAACCAATGTATTGTTTTTTGAGAGAGGTACTTCTGAAAAAAATAATACAAAAGAAGTTTGGATTTATGATATGAGAAATAACATGCGTTCTTTTGGTAAACGGAATCCTTTGACGATACAAGATTTTGAAGAATTTATTGCTTGTTATCACCAAGAAAATATTCAAGAACGAAAAGAAATATATACACCTGAAAATTTTAATGGACGTTGGCGAAAATATACGATAGAAGAAATTACAGCTCGTGATAATGCAACGTTAGATATTTCTTGGTTGGAAGATGAAAGTACAACGCCAGATTATACACTAGATGAAATGATGCAATTAATTAAGGAAAAATCTCAAATCATTTCGACCACTGTTTCTGAGTTGGAGAGCTTGTTGGGAGAGATTGACCAATGATTGATACAAAAGCGTTAAAAGAAAAAATATTAGATTTAGCGATGCGTGGTAAATTGGTTGAACAGGATCCAATTGATGAACCTGTAGAACAATTATTACAAAAAATAAAAGAAGAAAAAGAAAAACTTATTAATGAAGGAAAACTTAAAAAAGAAAAAGCACGCCCAAAGATTGAACCAAAAGAGATTCCTTATATATTACCGAGAAATTGGCAATGGGTAAGGTTAGGGGAAGTGTTATCTTTGCTCAATGGTGATAGAGGAAAGAACTATCCATCTCAAAAGTATTTTCAGAGAACCGGAATACCAATCATTAATGCAGGAGCTTTAGGTAAAATTGAAATAAATAATGAAAAATTAAACTATATTTCAGAAGAAAAATTTTCGATGTTGAAAGCTGGATTTGTTAAAAAAAATGACATCTTATATTGTATTCGAGGTTCTTTGGGAAAAAGCTCAATAAACACATTGGATAGGGGGGCAATTGCCTCTTCTTTGGTGATTATAAGACCATTTGCTGAAATGAATATTAAATATATTTATTATATATTGATTTCTAAATTAGGAGAGAATCAAATAAAAATGGAGGAGAATGGTACAGCTCAACCCAATTTATCGGCTGATAGTCTGAAAAAATTCTTGTTACCTTTTCCTTCTTTAAAGGAACAAAACCTTATAGTCCAAAAAATTGAAGAAGTATTTAGTAAAATTGATTTGTTAGAACGCTCTCTTGAAGAAGTTAATTATTTCGCGAACTTAGTAGATAGAAAAGTTCTAGAAGTAGCGATGCAAGGAAAATTAGTAAAGCAAGAATCAACTGATGAACCTGCAAGTGAGTTAATTGAAAAAATTAAAGAAAAGAAAGGTATACTTGTTCAAGAAAAGAAAATAAAGAATGAAAAAAAATTATTAAAGATTGCGAAAGAAGAAATTCCATATACTGTTCCAGAAAATTGGCAATGGGTGAGAATGAATGAGATTGCATATCAAATTTCAGCTGGAGGTGATAAGCCTAAAATCTTTAGTTTAACTAAAGATGAAAATTATAATGTTCCTATATTTTCAAATGGAAAAAATAAGCAAGGGTTATTTGGATATGCAAAAGAAGCAAAAATATTTGAAAAAGCAATTACAATTTCGGCTAGAGGAACTATAGGTTTTTCAGTAGTCAGAACTGAACCGTTTGTACCAATCGTCCGTTTGCTGACAATTATTTTATTAGAAAGTAATGAATTGTTTTTCAAATATTATTTTGATTTTGCTATTCTTGCTGGAGAGGGTTCAAGTATTCCACAACTTACAGTTCCGACTTTACAAGCTAAAGTGATTCCTTTACCGCCTCTAAATGAACAAAATCGTATTGTTACAAGAATAGAATTGTTACAATCCTTAACTGAAAAACTCAGAAATAAATAATTTTTATTTGTTGAAAAGGAGGTGTTGTTTTGGTTCTCTATCACGTAAACAAACAAGAAATGATAGAAATTCAAGAAGAAGTTTTTACTAACGAAAAAGAATTACAAACATTAATCGAGTCTAATTTGGAAATTTTATTTAACTTGAAATTTGTTTCTACAGAATTTTCTGTAGATAAATTTCGTCTTGATACAGTTGCGTATGATGAAGAAACAAAAAGTTTCGTGATTATCGAATACAAAAAAGGAAAACGTTTTAGCGTGATCGATCAAGGTTATGCATATTTAAATACATTGGTAGCTCATAAAGGTGAATTTGTACTAAGTTACAATGAACAATATCCTGATCAGCTAAAACGTATCAATGATATTGAGTGGTCACAAACACGTATCATTTTTGTCGCGAATGACTATACTAGTTATCAGTTTGGTGCAATAAATAATCCAGATTTACCAATAGATTTAGTTAAGGTGAAGAAATACAAGAATGGGCTAATGAATGTAGAGATGTTGGCTAAAACTATAGTTAAGCAAAATATAACGGCCAATCACAAAAAAGAAGATATAAATAGAAAAGGTCTATCTAAGGAAATTAAAGTATACACAGAAGAGGAACACGTTGCTAAAGGCTCTGAAGAGATTCAAGAACTTTATGAAGAGCTAAAGGAGCTTATTTTAAGTTGGGATAGTGCAATTCAAATTAAACCAGTAAAACTATATAATTCTTTCAAACTAAAACGAAATATTGTTGATATTCATATTCAAAAAAAAGCGTTAAAACTTTGGATTAATTTAAAATATGGTGAACTCCATGATCCAGAACATACAGCTCGAAATGTAAGTGAAACGGGACATTGGGGCAATGGGGATTATGAAATTCTTATGAAAGACAATCAAAATATTGAATATATTGCTAGTCTTATCAAACAATCGAGAGTGTAAAATAAACTGTGTAAGTAGCTCATTCTAGATAAGCTACTTATACAGTTTTTCTTTTCATGCAAAGGAAATTCAGATAAAATAAAAATGAAAGGATGCGAGAATATGGCGAGACAGAAAAGAGATCCTAAAACTGTTGAATTAGCGAAAACCATTCTAGAAAGCTACAATCCTGAAAATGTCGATGACATGCAAGACGCTCTAAAAGATATTTTTGGTCCCTTATTTGAACAAATGCTTCAAGGCGAAATGACCCATCATTTAGGCTACGATATTCATTCAAAACAGGAGAAAGAAACGAACAATCGAAGAAATGGATTTGGCTCTAAGAAAGTAAAAACAAGCTTTGGAGAAGTCCCTATTGATGTACCTAGAGACAGAGAAGCCACGTTTGAACCAGAACTTATTAAGAAACGTGAACGGGATGTTTCAGCTATCGAATCAAAGGTTTTGTCCATGTATGCCAGAGGCATGTCTCAAAGAGATATCGCTCATACCATTGATGATATTTATGGGTTCTCCATTTCTCACGAAATGATTTCTACAATCACCGATTCTGTTCTTCCAGAACTGGAGGAATGGCAAAATCGCCCTTTGGCGAAGTGTTATGCCTTTGTTTTTGTGGATTGTATGTATGTGACGTTAAGAGAAAATTATGAAGTCAAAGAATACGCTGTGTATACAATTCTTGGCTATGATTTAAAAGGAAAAAAAGATATTTTAGGGTTGTGGTTGAATGAAACCGAGAGTAAAAACCGCTGGATGCAGATTTTTGATGAATTGAAATCTCGCGGTGTACAGGACATTTTCTTTATGTCTATGGATGGTGTTTCTGGGCTTGAAGATGGCGCAAAATCTATTTTTCCAAAGGTGATCGTTCAACGCTGTATCGTCCATTTAGTGCGTAATGCGCTTCGGTATGTTCCTTATAAAGACTACAAGGAATTTTCTCGGGAAATGAAAAAGTTTTATGGTGCTCCTTCATTAAAAGCTTGTCAAAGTGCTTTTGATGTTTTTCAAAAACGTTGGTCTCACTACTCTGGTGCAGTAGAGGTTTGGAAACGGAATTTTTCTCATGTGGAACAACTTTATGATTATGGTAGCGCAGTGCGTAAAATTATGTACACAACAAATGCCGTTGAAAGTATTCATTCCAGCTTTAGAAAAGTAACTAAAAAAGGCGCATTTCCAAATGAAACCGCTCTTTTAAAACTTCTTTATCTACGAGCAACAGAATTGGAAAAGAAATGGACAGCTGGATTTATTCCCAATTGGCCGATGGTCTTAAATCAATTAATGGCGAATGAACAGTTTTCTGAGCGCATCAACACTTATAGCTTATATATTTCTTAGTCACTAACGCATCAAAAAAGAACATCAAATTTTCCTTTTTTGGTAAGGTTTCTTTCTTATACCCTTTTAACCGAAGGTTATTTAGGAATGGTTTAATGTTCTTTTTCGTTCTTAGATTTGTCAGTTACACACTTTAGTTGACAAACCCAAACAATCTTGGCGTTACCATAAACATGAAAATAAACAAAAAAGCTGAAAACAATTTCGTTTTCAGCTTTTATCTAATTTAAATTTTCCCTCTCTGCATCATCCTAGCTACAATCTCCTCACCCTCCTTCAAAACCTCCTCAAAATCTCCAGCAAAAACCTGATACAACTGCTGACAAGAATAATACCGCATCCGCATATCCTTCTTATTCCTCGTAACCTTCCCATCAAAAAACTCATCCAAATAAACCAAAGACTTCTGCCAAGACCGAAGCTTGATCAACTTACTCCGCACATCCAAAATATCTTGATAAGGTACTGCCTTCAAATTCTGTTCTTTGCTCATCACTACACATCCATTCCTATTTTTTGTAAAAACCAACAGGAAAATAAAAAACGATCAGACCTATCTGTGCCTCATCGTGTGCAATAGTTCGCCAAAGAACACATGAAATCGCCAAAAAAATGAAAGAATCCAGCAAAGAGACTAGTAAAATCAATCAAAATTAAGTACAATAAAACATGCGAGTACTTCGGTACGCGCTATCGGCAACTCGGATAAGCAGTTTGTGGCTGTTTATTCGGGGCCTTGCAACATGATTCCAGTCAGGTTGTAAGGTGCCGTTTTTTATTTTTCTATTTTTTAACTTGTACATCCTTATGTTTTATTATCACCACCATCGATAAAAATCAGACTTAGAATAGAAACAAAAAAGGCATTGGCGCAAAGTCCAATACCTGAATAAGTCAATAGTACCTTAAAGAAACCTAGCGATCCTTTCTAGTGGTAGCTCTAAAAGAGACACAACAAAAAAGCTAGTGATTCGTTTACTATTGGCAAACTGATGTGGACAGTTTTTGAAGATTTCAAGACCATTTCCGTTCGGTTCCAGCCAAACAAAAAGGTGCCAAGGATTAAATTGTCATAAAGTTGAGTGATGTTCTGAATCAGGACTTACTCAGCTTTTTTATTTCCATTCTATACACTAAGTATAAATAAATCGACAGAGAGAATCAAGGCGAACAGAGAAAAAAAGCGAACAAAAATTCGGATTTGTTGTATGATGCCATTAATTTTTAAATAATCCTAAAGAGTAAAAAACTATGTTAGCATCGAATAATAAGATTCATTTCCAGAAAATTCGCTCGAAATCTATTATATTTGAGTACAAATATGATTGAAGACTAGAAACCTGAAAAGCACGATGTAGAAGAGATAAAACAATATATTGTCAGAAAAAATAAAGAGCAATTTCATGGATAAATTTCCTGTATATGATACTTATTACTATGTTGATCCCGATAATAAGCATATGTATTGTTATAATTTGATTATCAAGATTATTTAATTCTGGGTAAAAAAATTAAAGGAGATGAAAGAATGAAGAAATTAAAACTATTTATTTTCATGTTGGGTTGATCGGAGTTGTTGGAATATCTCGACAAATGGAAGCAGAAGAGTTGGAACAGCAGCAATTTGTTGGTATCACACCTAGAGCAACACCTGATATTAGAGAAGTTACATTAGATCATGGAGAGTCTTTTACCTTTAAAAAATTGGTTTTTGTTCAAAAAAATTTTGAAACACAAAGTGATTTTTAGGTAAAGATAATAGGTGGGGACTTGGAGACTTTTGGTCTATATAGTGCTATTTAGAGAGAGTTAAGTAATCTTAGAAAGGAATTCCAAGTTTTTTTACTTTAACATAATATTTTTTGTTTGTGTTATGGGATTAATTTATATTTCTTTGATGGAAAATGCAATTTTAAGGGTGAAAAAATGTGTTAATATGTTAAAATTAAGGTATATATCTTAAATCATTTATGACTTTAATTGTGATGCGTAAAAAAGGAACATAGCATTGAGATAATAAAAAATTGAAATGATGTGATTCAATGACGAATATATTTAATAAAATTCCAAATGATTTTTTTAAAATTTTAACCTCTAAAAATAAGGAACTCTTTTTAGAATCTCTTTTTCATATTGATGATCTATTGCAAGGAAATATTTATTTTTCTCGTGATAAGGTTGTTGATAGCCTGCAAAATCATTTTTCTTCATTAGGTATTACATTTAAGGAACTAGAGTATGATGATGAATATGAAGAAGAAATAAAGTCAGTGAGGACACTTGTTCAAAGTGTTTTAAGACAGCTTGAGAAAAAAGGGTGGCTGAGAGTTAATTTAGAAGAAGGCTTTACACAACAAGTTTCTTTTCCTAGTTACGTAAACAGTTTTATCCAAGTGTTAAGAGAAATTGATTCAGATCAATCTGCGTCTTATTCGAGTTATGTATTCTCTACTTATTCCGCTTTGAAAACTGGTTTGGAAGATCCGAGTAACCTACTTGAAGGTCTAGAATCTGCCTGGACTTCCACAAAAGGTTTACACCGTGCGATTCAAAATACCTATTTTGATTTATCAGAGATGTATGCCAAAATTGTTGATGATTTGACTACAAGTGAAATGTTATCTCAACATTTTGATATTTATAAACAAGAAATTATTGATCAAGTGCTATTTCCCCTAAAAACAAGAGATTCCCTGCCACGGTTTAAAAATACAATTCTTAATCTACTTACTAAATATAACAGTGATGAAGTAATTGAACTATTGATTACTCAAAATTTGAAAAATCAAAATCAATTGATTTCTGGATTTGAATTGGAAGCTGAGAGACAGGTTCTCATGTATTTGAATGGACTTGCTGATTTCTATAGAGATGTTAGTTTCCTGATTGATAAGATTGACAATAAGAAAAACGAATATACTGAAAAATCAATTGGAAAAATTCAATATCGATTGCGTTCGGATTTTCAATTAAAGGATAAAATTGATCAGTTGATTCATCAAATTAAAGAAGACAATGAAAATCAAACTTATGATTTAGCAAATATTACGGAATTTCAAATTGTTGATCAAGAATCTTTATATGAGCCTAGGAAGAAGAAAGAAGACATTAGTAAAAAAGCTCGAAAGAAAATAGAGTTGTCAAGGACAGATGAAGATACTTTTGGACAGGAGCAATACCAGCTCTTTAAAAAGTTAGCCAACCCTAAGTACTCCTCGAAAAATATTGATCAGTTTATTTTAGAATTGTTAAAAGGGAAGGAAGAAATTTCAACACTAGAGTATAAGATTACTACTTATGAAGTGTTTATCTTGACTATTATGGGGGCAATTCGTGGCTACGAAGAAAATGAAAGTGGCTACATTGTGATTATTGAAAATAAATATGTTCGTAATGGCTATTATAAAATACCAAAATGATTTTTAAAAAGGGGAATAGACATGTTTGACTTAAATTTTACTGAAGAATATGATAATTTATCTGCTGAAGCTGTTCTAAAGTTTCAAAAGGCTGTTACCAGATTATTTAATTGTACGTATATTAATCGCATAAAAAATGATGGGTTAAATTGGGATGATGATTATTTATTTATAGAAGAGAATTTCAAGCTTTTTCAGGACTATTTCAAGTTTGGAGGATACGAAGTTATTTTTAACAGAGATATTAGTGTTATTTCAGTACAAAGTCAGTTTTCATCTGCTAGAAAGAAACTAGATAAAGAGACAACACTTTATGTTTTGGCGTTGAGGTTATTTTTTGATGAAAAAGTGAAAGAATTTAATGGTTCTTCAACAATTGTTGTTAGAGTAGCTGAATTTATTGACAAGTTACTAGAATACGGAATTAGGGATAAGAAACCGAATCTACAGATTTTGAGTAGAATCTTACGCTATTTATCGACAATTGGGATTTTGGGAAAAAAAGGTGGAAAATGGGAAGATACTGATACACTGTTCATGATTTATCCTGCAATTAAATTACTACTACCAAGTGAGAGACTGGATGAAAAGCTTAAACTAATTAAGGGAGGTCAATAGTTTATGATTAAATTAAAAAGACTACTCTTGATTCATTGGCAAGCATATGATTTTCAGCTTGTTGAATTTGAAGATATTACCTTAATTACTGGACAAACTGGAGTAGGGAAATCGACTATTATTGATGCGTTAAATATTGTTTTACTGGGAGAAAAGCAGAAACATATTTTCAATAAAGCAGCTAATGAAAATTCTAATCGAACGTTGGAAAGCTATTTGTATGGAAAGCTAGGGGATGATGGTGGTGATGGTTTTTTCTATTTGCGTGAGGAAAATTTTACCAGTTACTTAGTAGCAGAATTTGAAAATGAAGAAACTTCGGAATATTTTTGCTGTGGTTTTGTGGCAGATTGTAATTCAGATCATAGTCCTCCTAATCTCCAATGGTTGACAATGAAATCTAGATTGCCAGCTGATTATTTTCTCAATCAAGAAGAAGGGATTCCCTATTCGATCAGCGAATTAAGCTATCAAAACAATTTAAAGACTGAAAGTGAAAAGATTACACTAATTGTAACTGATAAAGATTACCGGAAAAAAATTGCTGGGTTATTTGGGCAAATTCGAGATGATTACAGAAGGTTATTAAAGCAATCAGTTAGCTTTACACCTGTGAAAGATATAGAAATGTTTTTAACCGATTTTGTAAGTGAAACGGAAAGTCCAGTGAATGTTGAAGAAATGCAAAAAAGTATTCGTCGTTATAATGATCTGGAACAAGAAAGTGATCGAATCAATAAAAAGGTTGCTAAATTAGAAATTATTAAAAATGAGATACAAGTTTTAGAAAGACGAAAAATCATTGAGTTACGTCAAGATTATTTTATTGAAAAAGCTAAGCTTGAGTTATTTCAAGAGCAAGAAAGAAACTATCATATTGAGGTTGAAAACCATAAAAAAGAGATTACAGAAAATACACATAACATATCAGACGCTTCAAAAAGAATAGCTATATTAACTACAAAAAAAGAGGACTTGAGGGATAAACGGGATTCGCTCGTTGTTTTAAAAGATAAAGTTTACTTAAATAGTCAGATAAAGAGTGTGAAAGAACAGTTTCAAACTATTCAAGATCAAACAAAGAGAGGACAAGACACTATTCATTTAATGAAGCGCTTCATTAATGAGCTCAATAAGCTACCTATTGAGATTTCATCTATCATGGGTTTAATTCAAACAGTTGAAAAATATGAAAAAGAACAAACACTTATTAGTAAGTTTACTGAAGTGAACGATTTAATGGGTCAGATAGTAAAGAAATTGGATAAGTATAAAGATTCTATAAGTGAACAAGAAATTTTTGTCAAATCTACTCTTTCCTCTCTTTCAATTGAAAAAGAAAAGCTGAAACAAGGAATTAAAATGGTCCCTGAACAATTTCGTGTGTTTAAGGAAGAATTGCAAATATATTTAAGAAACTATGATAAGAATGCTAAAGTTGAGTATTTATCCGATGTAATTGATTTTAAAAAAGGTGAAGAGAATTGGCAGAAAGCAGTTGAAGCTTATCTTGGTTGGCAAAGATATTATCTTGTGATTGATCCTAAATTTTATAACAAGGCGTTGCAATACTATCAGTCTGTTCAAAAGAAAAGAGAAGTACACGGTATTGGTCTAATTAATCTAGTAAAACTACAAAAAAAGCATTTTAGTGCAGAACAAAATTCTTTAGCACATAAATTAATGGTAAGAGATCATCTGGTTAAAGCATATATTAATTTTTTGTTGGGCCGTGTGATAGCTTGTGATGATATTATGAGTTTAACGAAATACCAAACTTCGATTACTACGGAAGGTTTTTTATATAAAGGCTTTGTTACTCGTAAGTTACAATTTAAAAATTTAACGATGTCAGTCGGTAGTGCCGCTATTGAAAAGCAATTGTTGGATGCTCAAGAAAAATTCAATGAACGTCAAGAAGAATTATGTGTTCTACAAAAGAAAATCGCTATTCTAGGGGAATTGACGGATTATCAAAAAAAAGATATGTATTCATGTGAAATTGTGGCTGAATACGCTGATAATCAGAAATTTAACCAGAAAGCGAATGAATTAGATCATTTGAAAAATCAGTTAAGCAATTTGGATGATTCAGAGCTTGTAGAAATAGATGGTAAAATTAAATATTTAGACAAAGAAATAAATGATTTGAGCGTTGTAATTAAAACAATGACGGAAAAATCAAATGAGCGTCAAACAAAGATAGAGCAAGTAAACCAAGAATTAATTCCTCAATGTTTTGAACAAATAATAAAACAAGAAGACATCTTTCAAACTAAATTTGAAATGTGTCAGCAACTATCAGGATTTGAAGAAGCTTATAGAGTAGCAATTAACAAATTAGATAATCTTGTCTATCAAAGTTTTATCATAAATTACGAAAATAATCAGAAACAAACACAAGCTAGTATTAGTGAATTAGAAGAAACAATAAGAGAGTTGATGAATGACTATAATCAAACCTTTACTGAAAATCTGCCAATTAATATTAGACAGTCTAATATGTATCTAGAAGAATATGAAAAATTTATGAAGAGTGATCTTCCAAAATTTGAATTGGATATTAAAGATGCAAAAGAAAAAGCAATTTATGAATTTAGGTATGAGTTTTTAGGTAAATTGAAAAGTAACATTGAAAATTTATATCGACAGGTAGATGAAATTAATGACGCTTTAAAAAATCGTAAATTTGGAGAGGATACCTATCGATTTAAAATTACAGCGGCTAGTGGGTACAAGGAATACCATGATATGATTATGGATGAGATGCTAATGGATCAGGGAGAATGGAATTTATTGAGTGCGGCTTTTGAAAGCAAGTACGCTCAACAAATTGAACTGTTATTCACTATTTTGTCTGGAAATGACTTGGATGAAGGAAAAAGCAAAGAAAATAGAATTCAGACCTTTTCTGATTATAAAACATATTTAGCTTTTGATATGCTAGTTAAAAAAGGAGACAGCACGCAACGATTATCTAAAACGTATACGCAAAAATCTGGTGGCGAGACGCAAATTCCTTTATACATTTCATTACTAGCAGCATTTTCACAGGTTTATAGAGTTAACAATACTCTAAGAAACAATACCATGCGACTGATTATGATGGATGAAGCTTTCAACAAAATTGATGGAGAAAAAATCAAACAATGTATCCAAATGATTCGAAGCTTTGGACTCCAAGCAATTTTTTCAACACCACCAGAAAAAATTGCTGAAATTATGGAAGAAGCAGATAAAGCTCTTGTTGTATTTAGACAGCAAAATCAAGCAACGTTAAGAGAATTTTCATCATTAGACGAATTGATTGGTGAGCCTTATGAAGTATGATACGTATCTTCTTAATAGACTTTTAGATAAATATGAAGCGTCTAAAGGATTTTTAAAGGAAGACTACCAAAGGCGTGTACTGTATAAAGCGGAAAAAGACCAAGAATTGAGTAGGAACATTGCCGATCCAATTGAAAAAGAGGCGTTATTTAAAATTATAAATAGACTAAAAGAAGAAAGATTAATCGATTTCAAATGGGAGAAGTTTGAAGAAAATAATTTAATTAGTGAAATCTGGCTAATTATAGAAGCTGATTCTTTAGCAAAAGCCTACGCGCTTTGTCAGCGCGTTTCTAAAGATAAGGTTGCTACTCAAAATATTGAATTAATTCAAGAGAAACGCTTATCTATCAAGACACCGTGGATGCTGGAGCTTTTTGCAACAATTTTGGAAGAATCTGAAGCGATGGGGAAAAACTGGAAATTTATGTTATCACCAAATCAGACAAAGGATGTTTGTAAGGTTTTAGAGATGTTGGATAGTTACCAAGGAAGTAATATAGATAAGCGCATTTTAAGTGTGAATTTATTTTCGAATAGTAAATATTTTGAGTTAAATATTCAGAATAAATTATTGCAATTGACAACACGCTACTTATTTGATTGGAATAGTGCTTTGACTGAACGAGAAAAGCTTCAACAAATGGGCATTGGTTTTGCTCCAGAGCTCTTGTATTTTACTGGTCCAATTGAATTAGTTTTGAAAAATGATGAGAAAATAAATTGTGAATTCATTCCAAAAGGGAGTTATTTAGGTGCTGATATGTTATCAGATATTAAAATAATCAATTGCTTGTACACCAAGATTATTACCATTGAAAATTTAGCCAATTACTATTGGTATGTACAAAACGAAAGAGAGCATGGGACTTTAGTCATTTATACAGGAGGATTTTTAACCAGACATCAATCTGTATTTTTTAAAATGCTTAAAACAGAAAACCTGTCTGAACTATTTCACTGGGGTGATATTGATTTGGGTGGTTTCCGAATATTTCTTCAGATTCAAGCGATTTGGTCCGAAATACAACCATTAAAAATGGATGTAGCGACTTTTGAAAAATATGCAAGAGCTAGAAAAAAGATTAGTAATGAATATGTCCAAAAAGTTAGAGTAGCACTTGAAAAGAACGAATTTACCCCTTTTAGGGAGGTCTTGGTAAAAATTGTGGAGACAAAGCATATTCTAGAGCAAGAGGCAGAATTATATTTTTAAAACAGTTTAGATCTTCAATAAGGGTGTAGACTTGCATATAGGTATTTTATCAAAACTAATCTCCAAACTATCACCAATACCGAAAAATTATCAAAATTTGATGGATATAACTAGAAGAACGGATGTTGATTTGATAACATTTAAAAGCTGCTAAAAGGGGTATATTGATTTAGATAGAGCACATGGTTTAGCAGGTGTTTTACCGATATTAATTGTGTACGCTCTAGTGACAAACAATCAACAAGATGTAGCATTTGTAATCAAGAAACTAAAAAACTTATTTTTAGATAGTTGCGAGACTATTATTGGTAAAATATATTATTTTGGTTATATAACAGTAGGAAAGGAAAAAAATTGGATTTTTTACTTGAAAGTTTCCCGGATAATTAATTTGAAAGGAGTAGTAATATGGCAAGAGATTTAGAAGAAAACTTATATAACATAAAAATGAAAGCTGAACGGATTAGAGCGTTGGAATTTATTGAGGTTGATACTATTGAAAATAGCGTATGACTCCACTAAAAGAATAGCAAGCAAAAAATGACAATGACGAACATTTTTGGTTAGAACGTGAATTTAATATATTATTTAAAGAACAATTTCAATATTTATTGGAACTTAGGATAAAATTAAGTGAAGAAATACAAGGACTCGTCGAAGAAGCTGAAGGCTTGGCGGGAACATAATACTTTTGATCCTAATATTATATGATAAAAAGTAGAGTGATTAAAATGACTAAGATTGATTACTACAAATATTTTAACAAAAACTAGAGATGCTTTGATATGCGTTTCTAGTTTTTTGTTGTCAATATGTTGCTAAAATGTTGTTAAGTAGTATAATGTAGAAAAAGAGTCGAAAAGAGGGATAAAGAATGCCGACAGTTAAAAAAAAACCAATTCATATTTCAGTTGATGAAGATTTGAAAGAACAAGCAGAACAACTTTTTTATGAATTAGGCTTGAATATGACAAGTGCTATCAATGTATTTTTAAAACAAGCAGTGACAGAACAAGCCATTCCTTTTGAAATTAGAAAAGCGAACAAAGATACCATAGAAGCCTTAAACGATGTGAAAAGAAAGAAGTTACACGGAGGATTTACTTCTGTTGAGGACTTAATGGAGGATTTGAATGCTTGAGATTTTTTATACATCAAGATTTAAAAAAGATTATAAGAAAATTGTGAAACAAAGGAAAATGATTTCTGAATTTGAAAAAGTTGTTACATTACTTCAAAATCAAAAAACACTTCCTGAAAGTATAAAGATCATAATTTGACTGGAAATTATGTAGATTTCGAGAATGTCATATTACGCCAGATTGGTTGTTAATTTATCAAATAGATCATGATCAACTTGTATTAGTATTGACAAGAACTGGATCGCATAGTGAGTTATTTTAGATCAATATAAAGTTAAAAGAGGATGGGACAGAAGTGTTTAATCCCGAGAAATAAGAAGGAATTCACGAAAATTGTTCTTCAAAATTTTTGTGAATTTCAGCTTATTTCCGAAGCCTTCAACTCTTAGTGCTTTAGCACTTAGAAGTTGATGTGATCGAAGTGAAGCGTAGTGATTGCTTCTGCTCCCACCGTTTATCCGGATTCCAAGTGAGTGGGATATGACTCGAAGAGTTGTGTCCCACTCACTTTTTCTATTAAAAAACCTAATAATAAATTATTCATTCATTAGTTTCAGAAAATCATTTTCTCCTAATAATTGAACATCTAACCCTTTAGCTAACATACCCTCAGCCTTCTTTATCTTAGAGCTTTTGCCGGAACTATCAACTTTCGATAAGTCTTGTTCACCCATAACTAAAAAATTAGTTTGTTGATTCACGCCATTCTGTGGTGTACCGCCAATGTTTTTTACAAGCTGCATAGCGTCACGTCTATTCATTGAAATAAGAGTTCCAGTGAAAACAATATTTTTTTGATAAAATTCATGATCTTGATTAAAAGTACTAGAATCAGCTTCCGTAAGAGAAAGAGTCAAATTTTTAGAAGATGAATTAGCTTTTTTTCTAAATCCGCTAAAATCAGAATGGGTAACTTTACCTAAGTGCTTATAATTAGCATGCTCTAAAAGCTCTTCTATTGTCATACTGGAGTTAAGTTTAGCAAGTTCAAGCAATAGTAGTCCACAAGCTCGTGCGTCTTCTAATGCATCATGATGCTGAAAAGAAATATTAAATTCTTTTGCTAAATTTTTTAGTTTATAAGATAGCCTTGTTAATAGAGCACGAGAAAGTTGATAAGTGCAAAGATAATTAAATTCAAAATTTTCTAAATCATATTTAGCATTTGCGTCTCGAATAGCACCAGTATCAAATTGAGCAAAGTGACAAACAATTGGTGAATCCCCAATAAATTCAATTAGGTTAGGTCGTAATATTTCATATGAAGGTGATTCTTTTACCAGATCATAATCGATGCCATGAATATTAGTATTAAAAGAATCAAATTCTTCTTCAGGATTAATCAGACTATAAAACTCATTAGTTATTAGACCATTTTCGAATTTAACAAGTCCAATTGAGCATATACTGTGTCTGTTGTCATTGGCTGTTTCTACATCTAAAGCAATAAAAGTATCTTTCACAAAATATTCCTTCTTTCTAAATGAATTGGATAACTATTGAATTACCACTATTATAAAACTTTGGGAAATTAAATGCTATCTAATTATTGTGGATTTTATTATAAAATTTGTTACAATGATATTAATAAATGTGTGAAATTTTTTGATTTGATTGATTTTGAGGAGATTGAAAATGAAAAAATTAGTAGGAATAATACTTAATTTATTTGGTGGTTTTTGGCTTTTTTTTGGTATAGTAGGTGGAATTATTTCAAGCAATGATTTCACTTCCGGTACCATAGTGGTTTTGCTAGGTTTAGGCATTTTTTCTTTAGGAAATAAGATTAAACAATCTAAAACCACTTTGTGGGAAGATATAACCAATAAAGTTCATTTAGATTATGACAAAATTGACCAGATTAAGCAGTCAATTTTTAGCTGGTTGGGCCAAATGAGTCCGCTAGTTTTGGATGTCAAGAAAAAGCTACTCACTCTCTTTAAATCTTTTCAGCATCATTCGGAAGATAAAAATAAAAAAAGGAAAGTAAAGCCCCAAAAAATCATTAGTAAGAAAAAAATAAGTCCATCTGAAACTATAAAAAATCAGAAGAGAAATGTTAAGAATCAAGTAGTGGCTGAAATAGTAAAATCGTTAAAAGAAGAAAAAATAAGACTAGAAGAGAAAGGTGTACAAAATAAAATAGATGACAAAATTTTTGTGAAAGAAGAACAATACAATACAAAACGTTATTCTAGTAAAAAAGAATTATTCTACAATGAATCAGACATCATTTTAGCTGAATATCGCCATCTAACAACACCTGAAGAATTGTTACAAGCGATAGCTGATCCAAATCGGAATAGTTATTCATATAGCACACTCGGTGCAAAAGAATTCATTAGGGATTCATTGAAATATAAAAATAGTTCAGGTAGTTATTGTGAACCAGTTGAATTAACGAGTTATTACACTACTTTTTCTGATTTGAACAATGAACAAAAAGCTTGGTATTTTTATTGGAGAACGAACGCTTTGAATTTAAACTTTTTAGATGTGGACTTGTCATATATATACTTATTTACTTATGAATTGCTAAATTATTCTTTTAATGAAAATACAGCTTTTAATGTCAGTATGTTAGTACACCTATATGAAGCATATAAAGAAAAATATAGGGTTGATCGTTTAAAAGAAGTCATCTTCGAAATGTTGCTTGAACTAAATCAAACTGATCTAACTAAAAAATGGATAAATGAACGCTATAATCCTGCTCTATACTCAAATTTAAAAGAAGAAAAAGAGATTTCTACTATCTCTAGACCGTTTGGAAAACATACTTAAAATACTATCGTGAAACAAAGTTCTTTAAGGCAAATCGTTCTCAGATTTACAAAACATTTAAAACGTGTACGTTTTTGTTAAATGACTTTTATGAAAAAGAGTCTCTTAAAATCATAGATGTTTATTTTGAAGAAAAAACAGAAAGCCGACAAGCCTATTTATTCTCTGGAATGTTTATTTTAAGAGAGACTTCTGTAAAAACATATTCAGAACGACACATATATGCAACGGACAGAGCATACGAAGATATTTCGGCGTTCTTTAAGTTAGCTGAAAATGTCACTCGAGTAATTCAAGGAGAAAAACGTCAATTAGAAATAAAAAATAATCCGTTTCATACTACTCTTCATGATGAGATGTTGGAATATATGAATACTTTAAAAAACAAAAAAAGATTTAAAAAAGTAATGGAACCAGAAACTTCTGCATTTGGAAGCTTAATTCCACAACCTTTACAAGTTGAGAAAAAGCAGCAAGTTGTAATTGTGTTTGATGATGAAAGAATCAAGCAACTTCAAAAAGAAACAGATGCTTTAGTAAGCGAGGTAAACAAACGGATTGAAGACCATGATAGCCAAGGTGATATGGAAAGAATCTCTAAAATTCAAGTTGAAACAACAAGCATTAACAGTAATGATTTTTTTGCTCAATCTGTTGAAATCGATGAAGAAATAATTGAAGAGTTTGCAGAAACTCTTAATCCAATCGAACATTCATTTCTCAGTTTGTTTAAAAATCTAACAATTGAAATTAAGGACGCCGAACACTTTGCCAAGAAACATGGTCAGATGCTTAGTATTTTGATAACAGATATAAATGAAAAAAGTTTAGATAGTTTAGATGATAATCTAATAGAGGAGAAAGATAGTGTAATTGAATTATATGAAGAGTTCCAAAGTATTATAGCTAAGATGAAGGAGATAGAAAAAGTATGAATATTAGAAAAAGAGATTCCTTAGTGATTTTAAATTCTCTTAATGGGGGCGTTGTACCTACAAGAGGTATTCAACATATCATGGTCGGAAGAACAGAAGAAGCAAAACAGATTATGACAGATTTAGATAATATCAAAAGCGGATTATCAGTTGTTCGCTTTTTTGTGGGCTCTTTTGGTAGTGGGAAAAGTTTTATTCAAGGATTCATTAAACAATTGGCATTCAATGAGAAATTTGTTGTAGCATCAGCAGACTTTTCACCTGAAAGAAGGTTATACGGAAACGAAGGAAAAGCCGTATCCATTTATAGCGAGTTGATCAAGAATTTATCAACTGCAACCCAGCCAGAAGGAAATGCATTGCCTAAAATTATTGATCGTTGGATAAATGAATGTCAAAAAGAAGTATTAAATGAGATGGGACTCGATTTTGATGCTATTGAAACATTGGAAGTTGTAAAAGCAGTTGAAGAAAAGATCAAGGATGTTGTAAATCAACTTGATGAGTTTACCGGTGGATTCGAGTTTTCTAGAATATTGATTCAGTATTTTACAGGATTTTTACAGGAAAATGTTGAGCTTCAAAGATGCGCATTAAAATGGCTTCGGGGTGAATATGGAACGAAAACAGAAGCCAAAACTGATTTGGGATTAAGAGAAATTATTGCTGATGATAATTGGTATAACTATTTAAAAGTTTTATCTCAATTTATCAAATTGATTGGCTATAGTGGGCTAGTCGTGAATTTTGATGAAGCAATCAATTTATATAAGATCACTCATGTACAGACAAGAGAAAAAAATTACGAAACTATTTTGAAAATGTATAACGATATTCTTCAAGGAAATGTTGAAGGACTTTACATCACTTTTTCAGGAACAAATGAGTTTTTAGAGGATGAACGTCGAGGACTGTATAGCTACGGTGCGTTAAAAAGAAGGTTAGAAATAAACCAATATGAAACAGATGAATATCGAGATTTTGAACAGCCTGTTATTCGCTTGACGCCTTTAAAAAATGATGAAGTGTTTATTTTATTACAACGGTTGCGCGATATCCATGCCGCTCATTATTCATATGGAACAACAATTACTGAAAATGAGATAAAAAATTATATGATCGAAATGTATAATTTACCTGGTGCAGAAGACTTTCTAACAGTTGGAGATATCATTCGTCGATTCCTAGGGGCTTTAAACATACTACAACAAAATCCAACTTTTGATCGTGAAACGATTTTTGGACAACAAATTGAGGAAGAAAAAGTTAAAAAAAACAAGTCACGTTTCTCAGTTAGTGAAGGATAGCTGAGTATGAGTATATTTGAACTATTATCAAAAAATATGCAGAAAAAAATTTGGGAGATGAAGTGGAAGCGATTTACTCCTATTCAGGAAAAAGCCATACCTGCAATATTAACGACTAAAAAAAATATTATCCTTTCATCTGCCACTGCATCTGGTAAGACAGAAGCTGCATTACTTCCAATTTTATCTGATATTGAAAGAAATAAGACAGAAGGATTACGAGTTATTTATATTTCTCCTTTGAAGGCGCTGATTAACAATCAATTTGAACGTGTAACAGGGCTTTCCGATTCTTTAGGGATTGGTATTACAAAGTGGCATGGGGACGTCTCAGCAACAATAAAGAAGAAATTTCGAAGTAACCCTACGGAAATCTTACAAATAACACCTGAATCAATTGAAAGTTTATTTATTAATTATCCTAACGATGTCGGGAAAATATTCAAGCATGTGGAATATGTAGTGATTGATGAGATCCATTCATTTATAGGATCAGATAGAGGTGTTCATCTACAATCTTTGCTTTCAAGAGTAAAAGAATTGAATGAAACGAATTATAGGGTGATTGGATTGTCCGCAACAATTGATGATTATGAAGTTGTCAAAAAATGGGTAGATTACTATGATCCAGACAATGTCACAATTATTGAAGAAAAAGGTTCAGATAAGAAGCTGCTTTATTCTTTAATGGCATTTAAGGACGAAGAGACGAAGATGCTAAGAGTTGACTTACTTGAAGATATTCGTGAACTCACTCGAGATTCCAAAGCAATCATTTTTTGCAATAGCCGAAGTAAAGTGGAAGAAGTTACAGTCTTTTTGAATCGATTAGCCAAAAGGGAAGGTGTCGGAGAAACTTATTATGCGCATCATTCATCTATTGATAAAAAAGAGCGTGAGTATGTAGAGAAAATGATGCAAGAAGCAAAAGTACCTAAATCGATTGTTTCAACTAGTACATTAGAGTTAGGAATTGATATCGGATCTGTTGATTTGATTATTCAACTTGATAGTACTTTTTCAGTCTCTTCTTTGAAGCAGCGGCTAGGCCGTTCAGGAAGACAGTCAGGATCTGAACAAACTTTACAGTTGTATGCGACAGACAAAGATAATTTACTTCAGTCATTAGCAATTATGGAGTTAGTTTTAGATAAATGGATAGAACCTGCCACAGATTTTATTTTACCGTACGATATTGCTATTCAACAGATAATCTCAATATGTGCGCAAGGTAATGGAATTAACGGAAATGAACTTTATAGAAGAATTGTGGCTAATCCAGCTTTTCATACTTTAGAAGAAGAAAAAGTGGTCTTGCTAGTTAAGCATTTGATTAAAATAGATATTTTAGAATTATTTGATAAAACTAGTGAGGTAGTTGTTGGAATCGAAGGAGAGAAATTACTTAGAGGTAAAGATTTCTATGCAATTTTTATGTCGCCAGAAGAATATCAGGTTTTCCATGGTTCTAAAGCAATTGGTCAGATACATAAGACGCCATTTGTGGGAGAAAATGATCAGATTATATTAGCAGGTCAAATTTGGAAAATAATTTCACTGGATGATAAGTTGAATAAATGTTATGTAGTCTCAGGTAAGCAAGGAAGAGCAACTAGTTATTTGGGAGATGGAGGTCGTTTTCATGAGAAAATCGGTGAGAAAATTATTGAGCTACTCTGTAATGATGTAGAGTTTGAGTATATCGATGAAGAGGCATCTTTACTCTTAAATGATAGCCGTAAAGTTTATCATTTTAAAGGTCTGACTAGAAAAAATCGAGCGATATTTAATGATCGAAATGAATATATAATGGAAACTTTTGCTTCAACAGAAGTTGCAACGACAATTTATTGGGTGATGAAATATTTAGGAGTAACGGTTAAAGGAAGAGATTATTATGGTCGGATTAAGTTTACTTATGACAAGAATATTCATGGGTTATTAAAACAAATAGAAGATTTTTCTTTAACAGAGAGAGAGCTTTTAAAGCTAATGGTAGAAATAGAGCCTTTTAAAACAAAGTACTCTGATTATTTACCTAAGGAGTTATTAGATGAGATCTATGCTAAAAGGTTTTTTGATCTAGAAGAAACAATAAATTTTGTAAAAAAAATCGATTGGATAGTTGTACAGTGAATGACTATGATAAGTATAAAAAAATAATGTAAGAGTAAAAGAGATAGACAACATATGAATATAGGAGTGTTGAGAAAATGAAATGGAAGATTTCTGGATGGATTTTAGTTGTATTACTAATATTAGTATCTTGTAAGAGCAACAAAGAGCTCTCTACACAATCTACTTCAACAGCAAAGCCAATTATAAATAATTCTACAACTTCCCAATCTAATGAATCTACTCAAAGCAGAAGTTCTACAGAGCAAAATCCATATGGATTAAAAGCGCCAAACAACGTATACACGCATTTGATTGTCACAAATATAAAAGGCAATGAGTATCTTAAAGATAACGGTTATTCCGAAGTGTTAAAAACAGACACGAAAAATCCAAATCAATCGTTCATTTTAAAAAATTCAACACTGCTTCCAAACATAAATGATGCATACGGCACACAAACCTATATGTATTTCTGGTGTAGTAGTGAAGTAAAGAGTGTTTTAGCAAATGTACGGATCGATGATGCTATTATTTTTTTTTGAAGCTAATGAGGATTATTTGAATCAACTTAAAAATACGCCAACGTCATCAACTTCTATTCAGGAAGATTTAGATATAGAAGCAATCAATAATGGTGACATTGCTAGCTTAGTTGGAACTTGGCAAAACGGAACTGGAGATATTCTAGCAATAAATGCTGATGGAACAACGAATAAAAATCAAGCAATTCATACAATAAAAGATTCTGACAAAACCAGTAAAATCCCATATGCTAGTTTATCAACTGGAGAAATGGGAGGATCAACTCCTATAGGATTTTTTAAGATCGGTTTTGAAAATCCTGATGGAGACAATTCAGATACTACAAAACCAAGACTTATTTTAGCGCAACAAGGAGGAGCATATCCTGCAGAAAGTTATTATTATAGACAATAAGCACGTTACGTCATTTCAGCAAAATAATTTTCATCTTATTTTAGAAGAAGAATCAATCAGTAGTTGAGTAATGTTCTGAATCAGGACTTACTCAGCTTTTTTCTTATTAACTAAAACAATGAAAATTTCTGTAGATTAGATGATGTGGTGAGTCTTTTTAGTAATACTTCCATCTCAATTAAATACTATCAGACGATAATTAGTCGAAATTCTAATGTTAGAAGCCAAAATAGAACATGAAATCAATATAATTTGACATTCCACAAAAGAAGCGTATGATAAAAACATACCGATTGAATGTTTTTCAAGAAAGGAGCGATCAGATGACTAAAAAATATACAGCTGAGGAAGCTAAATCATTAATTCTAGATGTTTCAACACAACTATTCATAGAAAAAGGTTACGAAAAAACATCTATTTCCGATATCGTCAAAGGTTTAGACGGTTTAACTAAAGGCGCCGTTTATCACCACTATGCATCTAAAGATGAAATCATAGATGCCGTTGTCAGACGATTTGTTCCCAATGAAACTGCTTTAACAGCAATTATGGAAAAAGATAAATTAAATGGGTTAGAGAAAATTCAGGCTCTGTTATTTGAAGGAATGTTCAACAGTGAGGCCAGTCAATTTCGAATTCTCAGCTTTACATTATTAGATAACCCTAAATTCTTCTCAATGTATATTCGAACGATGAATGAAATCATGGCACCATTAGTAGAAACCTGCTTAAACGAAGGAAATAGTGATGAATCAGTCACAGTTGCTCAACCAAAACAAATGGCTGAATTAGCGATCTTGATTTTAAGTACGTGGTTTATTCAAGCCTTGTTTCCAAATACAGTTGAGACCTTTTTTGAAAAATTAATGGCTGCTAAAACAATGCTTGAAAATAGTGGAATGCCAATTATCAGTGATGTATTTTTAGAGCAACTTGACCAACAAATTATGATAAAGGCGGCAGAACTAAATGACCAAACAACTGAAAACTAAATCATTAAGCGTCAGACTATTAAAAGGACTGGGCAAAGTAATCTTAGGTATAATCACTATCCTAATTGTATCCTTAGTGATTACCTTTACGATTCACCAGATAAGTTTGAAAAGTGAAGCAAAACGAATTGAGTCCTATGGTGAGAAATTAAAAGTGTTTGATGGAGAAATGAACGTTGTCGATGAAGGTGAAGGACAGAAAACGATTTTACTTTTACCAGGGCAAGGAACAGCTAGTCCTTATTTAGATTTTAAACCGATGATCGAAGAGTTGAAGAAAGAGTATCGTGTGGTTACGATTGAACCATTTGGCTATGGCTTAAGCAGCCAAACGAATCGACGTCGCAGCGTTGAAAACATTGTAGAAGAAATCCATCAAGTAGCTCAAGAACTGAACATTTCTAAATACACATTGATGGGCCACTCGATTGCAGGGCTTTATGCGGTGAATTATGCCCAAGTTTACCCAAATGAAATGGAAGGTTTTGTGGGAATTGACTCCAGCACACCGGAACAACCTTGGCCTGGTATTGATATGACAGTCTTTGACTTCTTAAAAACAGCAGGTGTTTTTCGAGCGATAATCAACATTAATCCAGAAACAGGGTTAGGGGCGAGTCAAGATAGTCCAGACTTTGAACAGATTAAGTTATTGACGATGAAGAACATGAGTAGTCCTGCGATGAAAGATGAACTTCAAGAATTAAACAATAGCTTCCCCGATTCTCGTGGCTTAACCTATCCAAAAAATATGCTGGTTTTATTATTTGTTGCAGATAATGATATGAATCAAAAAAAATGGCTTGAGATGCATCAAGATCAGGTGAAAGGTTTAGATAAAGGAAAATTACTTCAACTGCCAGGCGCCCATTATTTACACCATACCCAAATGGAAACAATCGTAAAAGAAACAATTGATTTTTTGGGAAAATGATAAAGTTGAGGAATGACTATGAAAAAATAGTAAAAACAATTCCACTCCAATAGAAAGGGTTTACATCCAAAAATAAAGATGCTATAATAACCGTGAAAACAAAAATACATTTTTTTGTATTTTTATTTTCAAGCTAAATATACAAAATTTTGTACGAAAGGAGATTTATCATGAAAAAAATCGTTATAGGTGGGCAAATCGAAAAATCAACAATCGAAGAACTGCTACAAAAGTATGGAAAGGGGAACTACGAAATCACTGTAAAAACCGATATCGATGCGGCAATGGCCTTAAAAAATGGTACGGCTGATTATTACTTTGGTGCCTGCAATACAGGAGGCGGTGGCGCATTAGCAATGGCGATTGCATTATTAGGCGGAGATAAAACGGCAACATTAGGGATGCCGGGTAAAACTGCTTCTGAAGAAGAAATCAGCCAAAGTGTTGCGGCAGGGAAAATTGCTTTTGGGTTCACTTCGCAAGATATGGAGTTTATCATTTCAAATGTGATGAAAGCGCTTGAGAATAAGGGGGAGTAACGAAATGGCTTTAAACATAGTAATCATGGCAGCATTATGTGCGGTTACAACGATTATGGCGAATACGAAAATTGCTGTTTTTAACGATGCTCTAAGACCGATCGTTTTAGAGTACCGTGAAAAGCGGGTCACAAAATCAGCATTAGGAACTACGGCACTGGCTTTTGGAATCGGGTATATAGTTGGGTTTATTCCACAGTCTATTGCGTCCAGCGTAATTATCATTCATGTTGTTTTATTAGGAACAGATATTATTGGTAGCTATTTGCCAGATAATAAAAAATATTCTATCTGGATAGCTGGAGCAGCTGGCGGAGTTTATGGCGTTGTAATGGGGGCGGGTCTAGGAACAATTCAAAAAGTGTTTGAAATTCTTCCTTATAATTTCTTAGATAGTCTCGGTCAAGTCTCATCCGTTGTTTTAGTAGCATTTGCTGTTTTCCCAGCCTTAGTTGTAGCCCTTCAATATGGTTGGAAAAAAGGAATGATCACTTTTTCAGCAACAGTATTGGCTCAAGTGGTAACGACACAATTTGGTTCGTTTAATTTAGCCAATGGTAATACGATCGTTATTAATGCAAATGCGATTGCGTTGCTTGTTGGGATGATTTTTATGATCAGTTATGCGATGAATGATAAAAGAGAAAGAACAGATTCTCAGGCACAATTGGCAAATATCTTTGCGGAACGAGTAAAACAAATTAAGAAGTATTGGTACTTATTTGCCTTATCTGGCGCATTGATTGCTTTGGCGGCTTCGATGTCAATTGTAACGGAATCTGCACTCTCAGCTCCATTATACCAAGAAGGTCAATTTAATTCAGCTGCTTTGACCGAATTAGCACGAGTTGTTGGATTTATTCCATTAGTTGTAACGACTGGAATTGCTACAGGAACTTATTCACCAGCTGGCATCAAGATGGTTTTTGTGATTGGCTCAATCGGTGCGGCGATGGGACAACCGCTTTTAGCCTTTGTGGCAGGCGGAATTTGGATGTCGATCGAAGTGTTACTCTTAACGAAATTCTCAGTGTTGCTAGATCGATTCCCAGGAATGCGTGATGCTGGTGATAATATTCGAACAGCGATCACAAAAGTCTTGGAAATCGCTTTGCTCGTTGGTGGTGTGATCGCAGCAACAGCCATTGCTCCTGCTTGGGGTGGTTTATTCGTTGTTGGCCTTTACGTATTAAACGGCACATTCAAAAAGAAAATGGTCGATCTTGCAATTGGACCAGTAGGTGCCTTATTGGTCGGTGTGATTTCAAATATTTTAGTATTACTTAATTTAATGACACCACCAGGACTTTAAAAAATTTAGGAGACGACAACGAAATGAGCTTAGTAGATGGAATCACTTATATGCATGAACATACGACAATTGATTTGTCTCGTATAAAAAATATCGACGATACAAACCTAAACTGTTTTGAGGAAACAATCATAGAATTTAAAGAACTTTATGATAAAGGCGTTCGTAATATTGTGGACGTTACAAATTTAGATATGAAGAGAAATCCATTATATGTCCAAAAAGTGGCAGAAGCATCAGGTATCAATATTGTGCAAGCAACGGGCTTTTACACTGAAAAATTTTTACCTACTATTGTTACGGAATGGTCAGTTGCAGACTTAGGGAAATTAATGATCAAGGAAATCCAAAGTGGTATCGCAGATACAACTATTAAAGCTGAGATCATTGGTGAAATTGGTTCAAGTAAAGATGGTTGGACGGTAAATGAGAAAAAAGTTTTCGATGCATCTGTGATTGCCCATAAGGAAACGGGTGTGCCAATTACCACCCACACAACCCTTGGCACAAACGGTCATGAACAAGTTCAGTTTTTTAAAGAAAATAATGTTGATTTAGCATCTGTTGTGATTGGACATGTTGATTTAAGTGGTAATCTTGAGTACATTTTAAACATGTTAGACCAAGGTGTCTATGTAGAATTTGATACAATAGGAAAAGAGAACTATCAACCAGATGCCCTCCGTGTATCGATGTTAAAAGAAATTGAAAAAAGAGGCTTGGCAGATCAGGTCTTTTTATCAATGGACATTACCCGAAAATCAACTATGAAATTTAAAAATGGCATTGGTTATTCGTATTTACTGGATACGTTTGTACCAATGATGAAAGAAGCTGGAATTTCGAGTAACACAGTTGAAAAAATGCTGATTCATAATCCTTTGAATTTCTTTGAACAAGGAGTGAAATGAACATGAAAACGTTTCCTTTAGAAACGATGAATCTAGAAGAAGCAATGAAGAAACAATTTCAAATTGTCGATTGTATTACGAGAAATTTTGAAGGTTCAGAAATCTTAACACGTGGCGATTTAGGCGTCGTGCCAGGTTATAATCAACCCATCACTACGAATAAAGTAGAGAGTGTGTTGAAAGAGTTATTTACGGCAGAGGCAGCAATGTTAGTGCGTGGTGCGGGTACAATGGCGATTCGTCTGTCATTACATGCGGCAAGTAAAAAATATGGAAAAACAGTACTCGTTCACGATGCACCTGTCTATCCCACGACGCAAACATCGATTGAGATGCTTGGGTTGAATACAGTTGCGGCTGATTTTAACCAACCAGAAGCAATTAAAACTGCGCTTGCTGAAAATGATATCCAATTGGCAATCGTTCAATTTACAAGACAAAAGCCTGATGATGCTTACCAACCAGAAGCTGTTATTCAACAAATAAAAAAACAAAATAAAGATATTGTGATCATCACAGATGATAATTATTCTACCTTGAAAGTACCAAAAATCGGCGTAGAATGCGGTGCAGATCTCTCTTGTTTTTCGACGTTTAAATTATTAGGACCAGAAGGTGTCGGCTGTATTGTAGGAGATGCCCAATTGATCAAAGCGTTACGCAAAGAGAACTATTCTGGAGGATTGCAGGTACAAGGGTTTGAAGCAATAGCAGTATTGCAAGGGTTGATATATGCACCGGTAGCTTTAGCGATTTCATCTCAAGTTTCTGAGGAAGTAGAAACGCGCTTAAATTCTGGTGAAATTAAAGGCGTAAAGCAAGCCTTTATCGCTAATGCTCAGTCTAAAGTGATCATTGTAGAGTTTGACCAACCGATAGCAACGGAAATACTGAAACAAGCAGAAAAACGAGGAGCAGCTCCTAATCCAGTAGGTGCTGAATCAAAATATGAATTTGTCCCGATGTTTTATCGACTTTCAGGAACCTTTAGAGCAGCATCTCCAGAAAGTACTAAAACGATGATTCGGATCAATCCGATGAGAGCAGGTGCAGATACGATCATTAGAATTATAAAAGAGTCAATAGAAGGGAATTAAAGCCAATGCAAGAGGAATTTCTAAATAAAACGGGAAAAGCAATTCAACAACTATCAGGTGAGTTGATTTTACTAGCTGAAGGTAGCCGTATGCCTGTGATTTCAGAGTTTCAAGAAAAATATGGGATGTCACGTGGAACGGTTCAGAATGCTTTGAATTACTTGAAAGATGAAAAAATAATCCATACAGTAAGTCAAGGACGTCAAGGGACGATTTTGACCACGATCGACTACCAACGATTACAAAAAATTGTGATCGAAGGACCGATTCGTGGAACGATGCCTTTGCCATATTCTAAGACTTATGAAGGCTTTGCGACCGGTTTATATGAAGTATTTCAACGTGCAGAAATTCCTTTAAGCATGGCTTATGTAAGAGGGTCTAAAGATCGAATGGATTTGACGAGTGAAAAAACCATGCATTTTTCAATTGTATCAAAACTAGCTGCGCTACAAGCAATAGCGGAAGAGAACAAGTTAGAAATTTTTAAAGACTTTGGACCTCGCAGTTATTTGTCTAATCATGTAATGATCTTTTCAAATCCAAAAAGTTCAAAAATTGAAAATCATATGCGCGTAGGAATTGATCATAATTCTTACGATCAACAGATTTTAACGGAGAATGCGACTGCTGGTAAAAAAGTTGAATTTATCGAAGTGCCAAGTCATCAATTGATTTATTCACTGGAACAAGGACTGATCGATGTAGGAATTTGGAATTACGATGAAATCAAAGATCGAAAATTAGATCATTTAAACTATCAGTTTCTTGAAGGTAGTGTCGAAGATGATTTATCCAGTACAGCAGTTTGTGTAGTCCATAAAGACAATCTGCTATTAAAAAAAATCTTAATGAGTGTGATCGATGAAACAAAAATTTTATCTGTTCAAAAGCAAGTCATAGAAGGTAAAATGATCCCTCATTACTAAAAGGACGATTTAAATGATTGGAAAAAAACTAGAAATCTTAAAAGAGTCAAACGTGATAGATGAAGAAACAGAACAGTTCGTTTTGGCAGTGAATAACTATTTACTTGAACAAAAAGTCATCAATAACGAAGAGCATCTTGATATGTTTTTAACACATATCGCTATGGCAGATGCAAGGCAGAAAAAGAATGAGCCTGTAATCGGAATGGATGAGCTGATTTTATCTGAGATTCAGAATGATGAGAAATTAGCAGAATCGAAAGCATTATGGCAAGAACTATCTCGCTATTGTGCGACAACCTTTAGCCAAGAGGAACTGTGGTTTATTTATATGCACATTATTAATCTATTGAAGAAAGAGCAGTAAGGGGGGGATTCATTTGTTTCTACCGATGATGAAACAAGAAAATCCTGCCTTGATAGACGCAGGAATTTATTTACACCAAACTGGACAAATTCTTCCCGATACTTACATTTTAGACTTAGATACAATTCGTATGAATAGTGCAGTGATGCTAGAGAGTGCAAAGAAAATCGGCATCGAACTGTTTTTTATGCTAAAACAAATTGGTCGAAATCCGTTGATTGCAAAAGAATTAATGGCTATGGGCTATCGTGGTGCTGTGGTAGTCGACTTTAAAGAAGCGTTGACCATGATGGAAAATCAAATTCCATTATGTAATGTTGGGCACTTAGTGCAAATACCAGATCAGCTCGTAGAAAACATTATGGTTTACGGTGCGGAATATATCACTGTTTTTTCCCTTGAAAAATTAGAGCAGATCAATGCAGTAGCTCAAAAATTAGGCATCAAGCAAAAGGTTTTGCTAAAAGTTGTTGCAGATGATGATCAACTATACGAAGGGCAGTTTGGCGGATTTTTATTAAAAGATCTTGCTGAAACAAGTAAGGTTTTTCATGAATTCGGTGCTATTGAATTTAGTGGTATTACTTCTTTTCCTTGTTTTTTATTCGACGAGACATACACCACATTATCACAAACAAAAAATGTAGAAACAATCGAAAAAGCTCGAGCTATTATGCGTCAGGCAGGTTTTGCAGTACCTGAGCTGAATGTTCCTTCTGCATCATGTAGCGAAACATTTCCATTTATTAAAGAAATTGGCGGAACACAAGCGGAACCAGGGCATGCGCTGACTGGAACGACGCCATTGCATGCTTATAAAGCACAGCCAGAAAAACCAGCTTTGGTTTATGTAAGTGAAATATCCCATAATTTTAAAGGAAAAGCCTATTTTTATGGTGGTGGCTACTATCGAAGAGGTCATTTGAATTCAGTACTAATCGATGAAGCAAACACTCGCACAGAGGATCAGGTTGAATCATTTTCAGATGAAAGTATTGATTATTATCTTTCTACCTCAGCGGAACATCATGTTGGGGCAAGCGTGATTGCTGCTTTTCGTACCCAAATATTTGTTACGAGAAGCAATGTGGCTATTGTAAAAGGAATTAGTGAAGGCAAACCAGAGATAGTCGGGATTTTTGATAGTCAAGGAAGAAGGATTTAAAAAATGAGTCGATTTATTATTAATGTTTTAGACAGTTTTGGCGTAGGAGCAATGAGGGATGTGCCGCTTGTCAGACCAGCAGATAATGGTTCAAACACAGCGAAGCATATTATAGAAAACGTTCCGACAATTGCGATCCCTACATTGGAAACCCTTGGATTGATGAATATTCTAGAATTTGAAACAGAAGAACTCAAATTCTCACCAAAAGCAAATTACGGAAAAGCGAATTTAACTCATCATGGTGCTGATTCATTTTTAGGCCATCAGGAGATTTCTGGAACGACACCAAAAGAACCATTAAATCAGGCGTTCAATGAAGTGATCGATGAAGTTTTCGAGCATTTGAAAGCCAAAGGGTATCAGGTTCGCTATGTAGGAGAAATAGATGAGCCTAAGATTCTGGTTGTAAATGAAGTGGCTACAATTGGTGATAACTTAGAAACGGATTTAGGTCAAGTTTTTAATGTTTCAGCAGCTCTGGATGATAGTTCATTTGAAGATGTGACAGTTTTAGGAAAAGCTGTCCGAGAAGTGGTCAAAGTATCTAGAGTGATTACATTTGGCGGACATGGCATCCATTTGGCTGATTTATTAGCTGCTAGAACCGTGATTGGAAAATTTGCTGGAGTGGATGCACCAAAATCAGGTGTTTATAATAATGATTATCATGTCATTCACCTCGGATATGGGATTGATCCTAACGTCCAAATTCCTACGATATTAGATCAAGCAGGAATTCCAGTAGCCTTATTTGGCAAAGCGGCGGATATTATTCAAACTTCCAGTGAAAAGCTGTTTCCTGGTGTAGATACAGAAGAACTATACGATAAACTGATTTCAGAAGTGAAAGCAAATGACAATGGGTTATTCTTCATTAATATCCAAGAAACAGATTTGGCTGGACATGCAGAAGATGTTGAAAGGTATGCGGATCGCTTAGAAATCAGTGATAAGAAACTAGCAGAATTACTTCCTCTTTTAAATCAAGGAGACCTGCTAATCGTAATGGCTGACCATGGGAATGACCCAACAATTGGTCATAGCCAACATACACGAGAACTTGTGCCCTTGTTGGTTTATAGTCCTGGTATTGAAGGAAAAGTGATCGGTGAAAGAGAAACGATGGCAGATGTAGCAGCTACGGCAGCGGAATTTTTTGAAGTAAAGAATCCGCAAAACGGCCAATCATTTCTTCATAACTTAATCCGTTAATTTTTTATATTGCTGAGTGATGTTCTGAATCAGGACTCACTCAGCTTTTTAATATCATTTCCGGCAAGCTGAGGAGAAAAATAGAGAATCAAAAAAAACGAATTGCTTTGTTTCAAAGAGTCTAATACAATTAATGTGACGAATGGATTGATTATCCTATTCAAATGCCTAAAGGGCTAACAACTAACGAAAGTCAGAAAAAAATTGGAAGTAGGTGATCCAATCATGAAATCAAACAAAGATAAAGATTCTTTATTTATCGAGGAGCGAAAGTCCTTTTCGCCTGCAATAACTGGGAGTAGCTTGCCTCAGGAAATTGCTACGCGTATTGCTCTTTATCCAGAAAATAAACGGAGACCCGTTAATAAAACAATAGTCAAAAATGACTATTTCCAATTAATCTACAATATGAAAGAAAACTCGCTAAATATATCCTCCAGAGGCGATCTGGTCTACTCTGCAATCCCTTATGATACAGCTAGGAACTATATCCAACGTGCAGCGATTCAATATTTACTTCATCCAGAAGCTACTCATCAATACATCGAGTCGCACAAAACGAATTTAGAAACCTATCTTAAACTAAGTATTTTTCAAGTAACAAACAAACGAGTCAATAAGAATTCTTCTAAAGTGATCCAAGCGTATGATGCAATATTTAAAGATCCACTATTTGAGATTCAAATTCTAGGACGTTTATTACAACACGATGAAACTGGAGCACTTTCAGCTAATCTTGCAGGGAAGTTTTTATTCAGTGAAAATGTAAAAACAGGAATATCCGGCTATATTTCAGAATACCTTAAGTTTGTTGTTCAGTTGACGCAAGCCTTACCTCTAATGACAGATGGAAAAAATATCAGATTATTAGAATCAGTCATGCCAAATAGTGCGATTTCGGCTAATCATTTAACCTTCGAATCTGATATTACTTCGGCGTTAAGTTTGCTCCCTCAAGAAGTCAAAGAAACAATAGAAAATTCAATCATTATAGGGAGCCAAACTATACCTGCAAACAATAAATTACTTTTACGATCAGAATTTGGAAAAGAACTGTCTGAGGTTAGGCAAAACTACGTTGCTCATAGTGTTGATCCAAGGGAACTGGAACAGTATTTTGAAAATGTCCTTCCAGCAGAGAATGCCAATTTAGTAAATGTTATTTCAGATATTCATACGAAAAATGGAACACTTCCATTTATGAATAAAAACTTCAATATCTTAGTTGGAGACATTTCGGATTCTCATGTAGTGAACAAAGAAATCAACGGACTTTATGTGATAGGAAATCATGAATTAGTAGATATATTGCCGAATAATCCAATTAAAGATGATCCACAGTGGGATCCATGGAGACAGTTTTTCAAAAATGAGTGGTTTAAAGAGCTTATGAGAAACCCAGATGATACTTGGTACAAGTTACCTATAGGAGATCATATCTACTATGAATGTGTAAAAGCCGAACTCGAAAAACGTTTTCCAAAAATGAATGTGTTAAATAATAATAGCGTGATTCATAACGGCATCCGTTATATTGGACTGACAATCCCTGTTGTATTAGTGAAACGGAAAAAAGCACAACAAAAATTTATTTTTAAAGTATTAAAACGATTGTTGAACCAAGAGTATGATATACCTACTGTGATTGTTTCACATGCTCCTTTATTTAACGAACTGAGTATGCTTTCATCAGAAAGTACGGCTTATAGTAAAGGATATAATTGCTCAGAACCGAAAATCGAAGCATTATTTAAGGAATATAAAATAATCGGTGCTATTCATGGTCATCATCATATACCAGCATCTTCAGGACGATACAAAATGGTAACATTTTCAGGGAAAGAGCTTTTTGTTGTTTGCTCGATATACTCTAAAATGAATACAGGATTTGAACTAATCGGTTTACTAAATAGTAAGAAGTAGTAATAAGACAAAAATTTTAATTAGGTATTTAATCATTTAACTAGTTTTTTACAAAATTATGAAAATAGATACACTAAAATACTATAGATCTTATAGGAGATTATATGAACACAAGTGATTGGTTAGTAACATTGAAACCTTTATTGGAAAATAAAATAATTTGGTTAGCATTTGGTATTATAGCTTTAAGCTATCTACACAAAATCATTTCATTTTTCATCGAAAGAAACAAAAATTATGAATTAAAAGATATTGATTTAATGACAGGTGAAAAATTTGAACATTACTTTGCTAATTTATTAAGAAAATCAGATTATAAAAAAGTAAAAGTGACGCAATATCAAGGAGATCAAGGAATTGATGTTTTGGCGCAAAAAGAAAATCAAAAGATAGGCTATCAGTGTAAAAGATATAAGAAAAATGTTGGGAATAAAGCTGTTCAAGAAGCACATGCTGGAAAAAGCTATTATGACTTAGCGGAGGTTTACGTGGTTACCAACAGCTATTTCACCAAGTCTGCAAAAGAATTAGCCCATAAAACCGGTGTTTATTTAATTGACCGAGATGGACTTTATAAAATGATAAAAAAGGATGTGCCAAATTAATTGATCTGGATAAGGCAATAGTTTAAGTAGTACATCTTCTTAATAAAGGAGCAGATTAATCTTACTTAACCACTATGATGAAAACATGTGGGGATTAAGTATTACTATTCTAAGTAAACAAATTTACCTCAACTTACCAACAAAAAATCAACTAACCCATAAAAAACTTCTCAAATGAATTAGCAGTTAGCTTTTTTATTGTACATGAATGTGTTAAAATAGTTTGGTATATCACAAAAAAATAAAACTATTTGTTTTACATAGATAGGTGAGAATAATAAATGAAAAAAATCGTAATCAATGGTAATCGTCCATTATCAGGAGAAGTAGTTATCAGTGGCGCAAAAAATAGTGCAGTAGCGTTAATTCCAGCAGCAATTTTAGCTGATTCACCAGTAACATTAGATGGTGTACCTGATATTCAAGATGTTCATTCACTAATAGAAATTTTAGAAATTATGGGTGCTAAAACAACATTTGAAAATAATACATTAGTTATTGATCCAACGGAAATCGTTTCGGTTCCTATGCCAAAAGGGAAAATTAACAGTCTACGTGCCTCTTATTATTTTATGGGCTCGTTATTAGGAAAATTTGGAGAAGGCGTTGTTGGTTTGCCAGGTGGTTGTTACTTAGGACCTCGTCCAATCGATCTACACATCAAAGGGTTTGAAGCGCTTGGTGCAAAAGTAACAAACGAACATGGCGCAATGTACCTAAGAACAACTGATGGACTTCACGGCACAAGAATTTTTATGGATATGGTTTCTATCGGAGCGACAATCAATGTGATGCTGGCAGCTGTCAAAGCAAAAGGCAAAACAATTATTGAAAATGCTGCTCGTGAACCAGAAATTATTGATGTAGCGACCTTATTGAATAATATGGGGGCAAATATCCGTGGTGCTGGAACAGATATTATTCGAATTGAAGGCGTTGAGAAACTACATGGTTGTCGTCATTCGATTATTCCAGACCGAATTGAAGCGGGTACGTATTTAGCCTTGGCAGCCGCTGTGGGTGAAGGCGTAAAAGTTCGTAATGTGATTTATGAGCATCTAGAAAGTTTCATTGCAAAACTACAGGAAATGGGTGTGAAGATGACGATCGAAGAAGACACGATCGAAGTACATCCATCTCATGATTTAAAAATGACAACGATCAAAACGTATCCTTATCCAGGCTTTGCCACGGATCTTCAACAACCTCTTACTCCTTTAATGCTGAAAGCAAAAGGAACAGGTGAGGTAATCGATAGTATCTATACCCAACGTACAAAACATATTCCAGAACTTGTTCGAATGGGAGCAGATGCTTCAATTGAAGGAAATATGATCATAATCAATGGTCCAACAGAATTACATGGTGCAGAAGTTGTTGCTTCAGATCTTCGAGCGGGTGCTTGTTTAGTGACTGCTGGATTGATGGCAAAAGGAACAACAACGATTTATAATGTTGAGTACATCTTACGTGGCTATGACCACATCATTGAAAAATTAACAGCACTAGGTGCAGATATTAAAATGATTGAAACAGAAGAAGAAATCGAGGTGGCTAAATGAGCGACTATTTAACGATGGCGGAGCTTGAAAATAGTACATTAAAAGATATCTATGCGTACGCAAAAGAATTCAAGATCCCTTACTATAGTCAGATGAATAAAAAAGAACTTTCTTTAGCTGTTATCAGAGCACAAGCAGAGAAACAAGGATTCTTCTTCATGGAAGGGATTTTGGATATTGTCTCTCAAGATGGCTATGGTTTTTTACGACCAATAAATTATGGACCAAGTGCAGAAGATATTTATATTTCCTCTTCACAAATTCGCCGATTTGGTTTACGAAATGGAGATAAGGTTGCAGGAAAGGCTCGTCCACCGAAAGAGTCAGAACGTTATTATGGGCTAATGCATGTTGAAAGTGTTAATGGAAAAGATCCAGAAGAAGCAAAAGAGCGTCCGCACTTCCCTGCGTTAACACCTCTTTACCCCGAAAAACAAATTAAACTAGAAACCACTTCAGGCCGATTATCTACTCGTATGATTGATATCTTTTCTCCTGTTGGTTTTGGACAACGTGGCTTGATTGTTGCCCCACCAAAAGCAGGTAAAACAAGTGTACTAAAAGAAATAGCCAACGGAATCACTGAAAATCATCCAGAGGTAGAATTGATTTTACTTTTGATTGATGAGCGACCAGAAGAAGTGACCGATCTAGAACGTAGTGTTAAAGGAGATGTTGTTTCTTCAACCTTTGACCAACAACCGCAAAATCATACGCGTGTGTCTGAACTCGTTTTAGAGCGTGCGATGCGTCTTGTTGAAGACAAACGCGATGTGGTTATTTTGATGGATAGTATCACGCGTTTAGCCAGAGCTTATAATTTAGTTGTCCCACCAAGTGGACGGACATTAAGCGGAGGGATTGATCCTTCATCTTTTTACCGACCTAAACGCTTCTTTGGAGCAGCTAGAAATATTGAAGAAGGTGGTAGCCTAACGATTCTAGCTACTGCATTAGTAGATACTGGAAGCCGAATGGATGACGTTATCTATGAAGAATTTAAGGGAACAGGAAATATGGAACTTCACTTATCTCGCGATTTGGCTGAACGTCGTATTTTCCCTGCAATTGATATCAAAAAATCTGGAACGCGTAAAGAAGATTTACTGATGTCACCAGAACAACTAGAAGAAATCTGGAAATTACGTAATCACATGACCGGAGATTCTCTAGAATATACAGAGCAATTTGTTAAATTTTTACGTAAAACAAAAAACAACCAAAAATTCTTTGAAGATTTCCATGACGTCTCATTTGGCAGACAAGCGAAAAGAAATATAAAAAGATAATTGCATCGATAAAAGAATCATGCTATTATAGTAGTGTTGTATACCGACAAAATAACTCTGATGCAGCAAATGGATCAGGGCAAAGGAGCGAAAAGACTATGAAACAAGATATCCATCCAGAATATCACCCAGTCGTATTTATGGACTCAACAACTGGTTTTAAATTCTTGTCAGGTTCTACTAAACACTCTGACGAAACAGTTGAATGGGAAGACGGAAACACTTATCCTGTAATCCGTGTCGAAGTTACATCTGACTCACATCCATTTTACACTGGACGTCAAAAATTCACACAAGCGGACGGACGTGTGGACCGTTTCAACAAAAAATACGGTCTCAAAGATGCAAACGCAAATCCAGAAGACTAATTCAAACAGAAATGTTTATAAGACCCAGCTCATTGATGAGTTGGGTCTTATTTTGTGAAAGTATACTAAAGTGCACACTGACAGGATTTTTGTATTATGGAACAAAAATGAGTTAAAATAAAATGGAAGCCAAAAAATAAGTCAAACAATGATAAAATAAGTGTAATGCAGAAATTGGAAAGGGATGAAACGATTGAAACTTAGCAAAAAAAATTTCGGAGAGACAGCAGTTTTGTATTCGCTTACGAACGATGCAGACGTTACGATGACGGTGACTGATTTAGGAGCCAGGATTGTTGATTTAATCGTGCCAGTGGATGGTAAAAGTCGTAACATCGTATTGGGATTTGATTCCGCAAAAGAGTATCTTGATAAAGATATGTATTTTGGTGCAACGATTGGCCGTGTTGCTGGTAGAATCAAGAATGGTTCATTTGCAATTGACACTCAAAATTACCAATTACCCGTTGATCCTAAAAATGGGCATACATTGCATGGTGGTTTAGATAGTTTTGAAGCGAAAATGTGGGCTTCTGAAACAAAGGAAACAGATAACAGTCTTTCGGTTATATTCACTTATACCAGTCCTGATGGAGAAAATGGTTTTCCGGGTGAAGTCAAGGCAACGGTTACTTATACTCTAACCAATGATAATGAGTGGATTATTGATTACTATGCCGATACAGATAAACCAACCTTGTATAATCCGACAAATCATGTTTATTTTAATTTGTCTGGTGATGTGACTCAATCTGTTGACCAGCATGAGTTGTTTGTTGATGCGGATCGAATTGCTGTCGTGGATAGTGATACAACTGTTACTGGTGAATTGCGCTCAGTTATAGACACACCCTTTGATTTTAGAAACTCAGGGAAGATGAACCAAGTATTTCAAACGACCTATGAGCAAAACCAATTAGTTAATGGATTGGATCACCCATTTATGTTAAATCATGTTGGATTTGAAAAACCTCAAGCGATTATTACAGCGCCAGAAAAAGATCTTTCTGTTGAGATGTATACTGACCGTCCAGCGGTTGTGATTTTTACAGCACAGTTTGGCGAAGAAGGACCAGAACTTAGAGGCAATAAGTTAGTCAATCATGGTGGGATTACTTTAGAGACTCAAGTCAGTCCCGGTGCGGTGGAATTTGAAGGTTTTGGGGATATAGTGTTATATCCAAAAACACCTTATCAAAGCCGAACAATATATAAGATAAAAGAGGTTCAGTAAAAAAGTCATTAACCTAAAAAAACAATCAGGGAAGGAAAAATCCTGATTGTTTTTTATTGTCCCAGTACTTAACCTATTTTAATCGATTATCGTACATCAATTGAATCTGAATACCGAATGGATCTTCAACGATACCATAAGCAGCACTAAAAACATTGTTATTTAATGGAAGAATAATTTTTACTCGATCATCTGATGTTAAGTTAGAATAAAACGTTTCAATTTCAGCTTGGTCGGCACTTTGGATGCATAATGAAAAATTATTGCCTATATTAAATTTTTCGTCAGTCATAGTCTCTTCTGCTATCATCAGCTTCGTTTTTCCTATTTGTAATACAGAATGAGAAATAAAGTGTTTGTTTTCTTCTGTCAAAATTAAATTTGCATCTCTTTGAGCCATTTCTTCATAAGTAACGACCAAAAGCTCTTCGGCATCTAAATGCTTTTTATAAAAGGTCAAAGCTTCTCCTGCACGTCCATTCATTGATAAAAATATAGCAATTTCTAAAGTCATACTTATTTCCTCATTTCTTTTCTTTTATTTTCATATTTAGTATACTGCTTAAAGGTATCAAAATATGACACTTTTGGAGAGGTTTAATGAAAAAAGCTGAACGTATAAACGATATGATTCTTTATTTAGCAGATAAAAAGAGTTTTAATTTAAAAGAGTTAATGAAAAGATATGCCATATCAAAAAGTACAGCGTTAAGGGATGTGATATCGCTTGAAGAAATAGGGTTACCCCTTTATTCAGAGCTTGGAAGATATGGTAAATATAAAATACTAGATACTAGTATAGCGGTGTCTAATCTATTTACAGAAGGCGAGATATATGCTCTTTATTTTGCGTTATTGACACTTAATGTGTATCAATCAAGTCCCTTTAATATGGAAACTAGCACGCTGGAATTAAAATTTAGCAAAGCGTTACCTGAGAAAGTGAAAAATGACCTTTTATTAATGAACAAAATTATTACACTGGAACAAACGAATCATAGTAATGTCAGTCATTATTTAAAAGAAATTGTTCAAGGAACCATTCAAGAAAAGGTGTATAAGCTTACTTACCTTAAAAATCAGGAAAAAGTTTCAATAATTGCTCAGTTTATAGAAATTTCTTCCAAGTTTGGACAATGGTATGCAAAAATTTGGAACTTAGAAGTGCAAGAAATGAGAGTCATTCGTTGTGATAAAATTGATTTTCTTGTTGAAGAAAAGGCGTATCCATCATTAGCGCTTAAAGAATTATTAAAACGAGCAGAAGAATTTTATCAAAAGGAAAAATTAATTCCATTTACAGTCACCGTTGATGAAAGAGGCAAAGACATTTTTACAAAAGAAAGTTATCCATCGATGAAAATTGAAAAGCAAAAGGATTTTTATGTGATCAAGGGTTATTATCACAAAGGTGAAAAAGAATTTATAACGAATTACCTGCTACTATTCGGGAAATCAATCCTGACATTAGAACCAGGACAACTAAAAAAGGCTGTTTTAAAAAAAGCTGAAGCTGTTATGGAGTGTTTTAAACAGTTGTGAAAGCATCTAAAAGTGACAACCAAAAGAAAAGATGTTAAAATTAAACCACTTACTAAAAGTAAGTGGTTGGTGATACTATTTTGTCGCTATATAATGCTAAGAATGGAGAAGATAACATGCATTACTTATTTGAAAAAGGTTCTGAACATGGGGAAAAATTTTTACTGCTTCATGGTACGGGTGGTGATGAAACCTCATTACTGGAAATTGCAGGATATTTAGATGACTCAGCCACAGTACTTTCTTTTCGAGGAACGATTCAAGAATCTGGCATGAATCGTTTTTTTAAACGTAATGGACTCAATCAATTTGACATAGATAGCTTAGAAGAAGAAAGTGACCGACTGGTAAAAGAAATTATTTCCGTTAGTGAAGCAAAAGAAATTCCAATAGAAGATTGGATCGTTGTTGGCTATTCAAATGGGGCTAATATAGCTGCACATATTATGTTAGAGCGTAAGATCGGTATAGATAAAGCTATTTTGTTTCATCCAATGTCTTTAGGTGTAGATACGCAAGACTTTAACCTAGCTGACAAGAAAATCTGGTTATCTATTGGCGAGAATGATCCTATCATTTCTAAAGACGCTTCAAATCAGCTCGTCCAACAACTAAAAAGACGTTTAGCAAATGTTACAATAACAACAACAAATGCTGGGCACCAAGTAACCATGGAAGAGCTCAATCAGGCAAAAAAATGGCTGAATCAACTGTAATGTAGTCTGGTATATTTTGAAAGCGAATTGTTTGTAGCAAGTTTAAATTGATGCTATGCTAATTATGTATTACAAATTAATTAGGAGGGATTTTCACATGGCAGATCTAAATGGACGTTTAAACGATGCAAAAGACAAAGTTGAAGGTACAGCTAAAGAGATTCAAGGAAAAGTAACAGATGATAAAGGAAAAGAACTTGAAGGCAAAGCGCAATCAGCTTTTGGCGATGTAAAAGACAAAGCACGCGATGCCGGTGATGATATCAAAGAAGGCGCTGAAAAATTAGGTGAGAAGATCAAAGAAGGTTTTGAAGATATCAAAGAAAAATTCCATAAACATGATGATAAGTAATAAGAACTAACGAATAGAAAAAATAATTGATTTAATGACACAAGAACAAGAAGAGATTCTATTGAATTTCCTCTTGTTCTTTTTTGTAGTATAAATGGTCAGAAAATGATAGATATGATAAAGTTAAATAAGAAAAATATGTTGGAAAGTTGGGGTGTTTGTAATCATTGAGTGGTTGTTATCTTTAGACGCTTGGCAACAAGCATTAGTTGGGACAGGATTCACTTATTTTATGACGGCATTAGGCGCAGGATTAGTTTTTTTCTTCAAGGAAATTAAGAAGGATATTCTGAATATGATGCTTGGGTTTGCTTCTGGAGTGATGATTGCGGCTAGTTTTTGGTCTCTGTTAGACCCTGCAATTAAACAAGCAGAAGAAAATGGAAGCATTGCTTGGTTAGTGGTTAGTTTTGGTTTTGGACTTGGCGGATTATTTCTTTATATTGCGGATAAAACATTACCTCATATGCATTTTGGACCAAATCATGAAAAAGAAGGACTACCTAGTCATTTGAAACGGACGATTTTATTGGTTTTTTCAATTACGTTACATAATATTCCAGAAGGGTTGGCAGTTGGTGTGGCGTTTGGTGCGGCAAATTCAGCTGATGATCCCCAAAAAGCAGTACTAGCAGCAATATCTGTCGCTTTAGGAATTGGGATTCAAAACTTTCCAGAAGGTGCAGCAGTTTCTATTCCATTAAGGCAGGAAAATTTAAGCCGGAAAAAAGCTTTTTTATATGGTCAAGCATCGGGGATAGTAGAGCCGATAGCTGGGATTATCGGGGCAATTTTAGTGACTAAAGTTACGTTGTTGTTGCCTTATGCTTTAGCATTTGCAGCAGGAGCGATGATTTATGTGGTTGTAGAAGAATTGATTCCTGAAGCGCAGCAGACAGTTACAAGCAAACGTCATTTTGCAGTGTTTGGTGTGATGTTAGGATTTATTATTATGATGATTTTAGACGTTGCTTTAGGATAAGTTTATCTATAAAACATACTTAAAAAAAACTAGAAGTGGGGGAGCAGCGTATTTTTTGTGAGCAAACGCTTCTCCCTCATCTCTAGTTTTTGACGTTCATATCTTTACAGAATTACATATTCATCCAAGTAGGTTCTAAAGAATTTCCATCAGGATCTTGCACTTCAAGGCCAAACATTTGATCTTCTGGCATTCCCATATCCACTTGATAAAAGTCGCCGCCATTTGCTTTAGCTGTTTCAGCAAATTTTCTCACAGCATCAGCACTTTCCATACTAAATGAAACTAAAACACTACTTGTAGCTTTAGTGTCTGCAATTTTTTTATCTTTGATAAATTTGCTGTAAAACTCATGATTCAACAACATAATCCAAAAATGATCATCCCAAACCATAGAACTAGCTTCTTCTGTAGAGAACTCTTGATTTTTTTTAAAACCTAATTTTTCATAAAACTCAGTAGATCGTTTTACATCAGTGACTGGAAAATTTACAAAAACCATTGTTGCCATAAGAATCCAACCTTCTTTCTTTTATGTTGTGTACTACGAGTAAGCATCTCATACGCCTAATTTTTTGTCAAAAATATAAGGCGCAATTGGGTGAAAAAATTGACTGCTTCAATAAAAGTTACTTATAATGTAATCACACTGACAACGATCAGTGAAGTGAAGCAAGGAGGAAGCACAATCAATAATAAAACGATGATAACCAGCGCAGCGGCAATTTTACTGCTGATTTTCGATATTAGTTTTGGCGTGATAGGGTGGGTGAACAAAAATAATGAGCTTACTCAAAACAAGGAATCTCAAAAGGTGAATATATCCAATACAGATAGAGTAAAAGAACGTCAAGAGAAAGAAAAGGATCAGGACTTTTCGTTGAATAATCAAGAAAAGAAAATTCATGAGTTAATTTCGTCAATGACCTTGGAAGAAAAAGTTGGACAGCTATTTCTAGGAAGAGTGCCAATCGAATCGCAACAAGACAAGATTCGACAGTATTATTTGGGTGGTTATCTTTTGTTTGGACGAGATATGGAATCTGAGACACCAGCTACTTTAAAGAAAAAAATTGCTTCTTATCAAGAAGTAAGCAGCATTCCATTGTTTATAGCCTCAGATGAAGAAGGTGGAACTGTTTCACGTTTAAGCAGTGGAAACAATTTGGTACCGGAACAATTTAAGTCTCCAATGGAAATATATCAAGAAGCAGGATTGGCAGGCATTCGTTCTGATAGTCAAAAAAAATCAAAAGTATTACGTTCTTACGGCATTCAGGTTGGTTTATTTCCTGTAGCTGATGTTGCGATTGATCCAGAAGCGTTTATTTATGATCGAACACTTGGTTTAGATGCTGAAAAGACAAGCGAGTATGTTAAAACAAGTGTAGAAGAGTTAAGAAAACAACGGATTGCTTCAACATTGAAGCATTTTCCAGGTTATGGTGACAATCGAGATTCTCATGTAGAAATCGTATATGACACGAGGAGCTTAGAGACATTGCAGCAAATTGATTTTTTGCCGTTTAAGGCAGGGATTGCGGCAGGTGCAGATAGCATTATGGTTTCCCACAATATTGTAACAAGTATCGATTCTACGGTTCCAGCATCGATTTCACAACCTGTTCATGATGTATTGAGAAATGAATTAGGGTTTAAAGGTGTAATTATGACTGATGATATGGATATGGCTGGGTTAGCTGACTTCATTTCCCAAGAAGAGGCGGGATTGGAAGCTTTAAAAGCTGGAAATGATTTGATTTTATCTTCTTCATTTGAAGAGCAGATTCCATATGTTATCCAAGGCATTGAGCAAGGAGCCTACTCAGAAGAAAACTTGAACCAGTCAGTTTATCGCGTCTTAAAAATGAAAAGTGATTTAGGATTATTAAAGTAACGGGAGTACTAAAAAGAGTGCGTGACAAAACTAAAAATCAGTTTTGTTTCACACTCTAATTCCTAATAAACGGTGGACAAAAGTCAGGTTCTTCGGCAATTTCGCAAAAATCGAGCAATACAAGAAGCATATTGTTCGATTTTTACTCCAATTGCTCGAACCTAATCGACTTTTAGCTCAACCTCTTTTTATATCTAGAGAATTAAATTAATTTAGGGTTCATCTTTTGATAATTAGCTAATTTATAATCTAAATTCTTTTCATACTCTTGGTTGAAGAAACTCAAGTATAAACAATCAAAGATATACATCAATGACATTCTTGTAGAGAATGATGACAGTTTATTATAATGATTTTCCAAAGAAGAAAAAAGAAAAACACCGTCAAACGTTTCATCAAGCAAAGGACTATTTTTTGAGGTAATTAATAGCACTTTACTTTTATTTTCCTTTAAAATAGTGAGAATCCTCTTTACACTAGAACTGCGGCCTCCGTAAGAGACAACAATGGCTAAGTGATTGGGGGTGCTATTTGCGGCAGATAAATTTTGCATATAGTCATCGATAGGCACATTGATTTGCTTACCGATTTCTTGCATTTGAAATTGAAAATTTTGAGCAAAATAGATATTTGCTGAAGTTGCGTAGATATCGATAAATTGTGCGTTCTTAAGTAATTCAGCATTAGAAGCCATTGTATCAAATCGATTTGTATCAAGAGTGGCTTGGATTGTTTGGTCATACACTGTTTTTAGTTTTTTCGTCATTGCATAATGAGTATCTTCTGCTGAAATTGGATAGTCAATATCAATGATTGGTTCAGCGGTATGCTCATTTAAGTGGTTGACAAGCGCTAATTTAAGATCATTCAACCCGTCAAAATTTAATTTATTAATTAAACGATAAATGGTTGAAATGGATACATACGAATGTTCAGCCAATTCTTTTGGAGAAAAATGGATTACCTTTTCAGGGAAATCAAGAATATAAGTAACAAGCGCTTTTTCACTTGTAGTAAGCGTATCTAAGTTTTTTAATTTGAGTAGTAGATTCATTTAGAAAACACCGTCCAGTCATTTCATATAACTGAATTATAACTGATTATTGCTTTCTCGTGTGGGAAATTTACCAACAGAATAGTCAAATTATTATAGTAACTCAGCTAAAGCCTTAGCAATTCCGTCATCATTGTTAGAAGAAGTCGTTCTATCTGCAATGCTTTTAAGTTCATCTACAGCATTTCCCATGGCAATTCCCATTCCTGCATATGTGATTAAGGACAAATCATTATGTCCGTCACCAAAAGAAACGATATGTTCTTTGTGAATGCCTAATGGTTTTAAGGTTTGTTCTAAAGCGTTAGCTTTATCAATTCCTTGATCTGTAAATTCAAAATACATAGGTGCAGAAAACATGCCGCTGACAGTTTCTTTAAAAGGAGCAAGGAGTTTTTCCCAGTGACTTTGTAAATACTCAGGTTGTGCGGCAACTAAAATTTTATGCAATGGAACGTTCACAAAAGAAGCTAAATCTGCTTTCTCACATAAATGGAAATTCCCACCGCGCGCTTCATATTCAATAATATTGAAAGGTTCATCTGAAATATTTAAATCCAGCATTCCTTCAAAGACATTATTAACATACATATACTCATCTATAGCGACCATTGGAATCACATCGAATTGTTTGAGATGCGCTAAAATTTTCTTGCTATTTTCAACGGAAAGTGGTTGACTGAATAGTTCCTTTTTTGTACAAACATCAAGAACATGCGCGCCGTTATAAGAAACGATTAATCCGTTATGTTGATTCATCTTCAATTCTTCTGCATAGTGGACTATTCCCGAAGTTGGTCTGCCAGATGCTAAAATAACTTTTATCCCACTTTCCTGTGCATTGATTAAGGCTTCTTTGGTTTTAGCTGTCAGTTGTTTTTCATCATTTAAAAGTGTCCCATCAATATCTAAAACAATTGCTTTTATATCCATTTTCTTTCCTCCATGTTCTTATTTTTAAATGGTTAGTTCTAATCGATTACCTTCTGGATCCGCAATAACCGATTCATAATAACCATCACCTGTTGTGCGAATCGGGCTGAGCAATTCGTAACCTTCTAAAATCAAGATATTCGTAAGATGATCAACCGACTGCTTGCTTCCTAAAGAAATAGCTAAATGAGCAAATCCAAGAACTTCCTTACCCTTTCCTTGCGATAAGACATCAGGTCGTTGCATGATTTCAAGTCTGGCACCATCAGTAAAAGTCAAAAAATATGAGTGAAAACCTGTCTTTTGATTATGATAAAGCTCAGAAGGTGTTGCGTTAAAATATGTTTCATAAAACGTACGCATTTTTTCTAAATCCTGAACCCATAAGCCGATATGTTCAATTTTCATGATTCTCTCTCCTTTGTTATATATCCTAGTGAATTTTTTTTGATAGAATAAGAAAGTAATTACAGTATAAATCAAAAAAGCTTTTGAATGAGAAGAAAGGCTGATTTTGACAGAATCTTATCAAAAATAAGTTTGGGACCACAAGTGAAATGAAAATATCTTTTCAAAAACGAGGCCTCTTGACAATGAGTAAATCCTCGTGATATAGTGAATGCAATAAAAATCGAAGTGAGGGATCCGTGCATTGAAAAATTAAGTCAATTTGTTGAAGCTGCATTCAGACTGTACCTTGAAAAATCATCGAGGGAGCAGTGTGCAGATTTTCAGGATTGGCTATATTTTTTCAATGAACGGGTCTTTTTGTGTACTCGTAAATGAATGCCAGTTCTGAAAAGAACTGAAGGAATCCTTCCTTCTGCTTTTTTAACGAGGTGAGACGATGTCTAAAATAGAAATCAAACAGTTATCATTTGGATATGATACACAAGGAACACTATTATTTGATCAAGCAAACTTAAACATTGATAGTCAATGGAAATTGGGCTTGATTGGAAGAAACGGTCGTGGGAAAACAACGCTTTTAAACATATTACAAAATCAATTTCCTTATAGCGGACAGATTCTACATCAGTTAGAGTTTCTTTATTTTCCACAACTGATCAAAGATAAAAAACAACTAACCTACTATGTGTTACAAGAGATCAGTGAGTTTGAACAATGGGAAATTGAACGAGAACTGAACCTGATGCATGTTGATCCAGCTATTTTATGGCGAGAGTTTGAGACTCTCTCAGGTGGCGAGCAAACCAAAGTATTACTAGCATTGCTATTTATCAATGACCACTATTTTCCATTAATTGATGAGCCAACAAATCATTTAGACATTCTTGGACGTAAGCAAGTAGCAGAATATTTAAAAAAGAAACGTCACGGATTTATAGTCGTTAGTCACGATCGCTTGTTTGTGGATGAAGTTGTAGACCATGTGTTGTCAATCGAAAAAAGCCAACTGGAACTGTACCAAGGAAATTTTACTGTGTATGAGGAACAAAAAAAGCTACGTGACGAATTTGAATTGATGCAAAATGAAAAACTAAAAAAAGAAGTGACCCGATTAAAGAAAACAGCGGCCGAAAAAGCCGAATGGTCACGTTCAAAAGAGCAAGATAAGTACGGCAAAGCATCTGAAAAGGGCAGTGGTGCAATTTACGATACCGGGTTTATTGGTGCAAGAGCCGCTCGCACAATGAAACGCTCCAAAACGATCGTTCGCCGAATGGATGCACAATTAAAAGAAAAAGAAGTGTTGTTAAAGGATATCGAATATATAGATCCTTTGACCATGAATTATCAACAAGGCTACCATAAACGCTTATTAACACTTGAAAAGTTAGTATTAGGTTATCAAAATCATGATCTATTTAAACCGATTTCCTTTGAATTAATTCAAGGCGAACGAATTGCTTTAATCGGTGCAAATGGATCAGGCAAATCATCTATTATTCGCTACTTACTTGGCTTGTTTGATGGTGAAACAAAAGGAAATATGATGCGTGTTGATACGCTAAAAATAAGTTATGTCCGACAAAATTATGAAGAGAATCACGGTACATTATTGGCATTTTCAAAAGAACATGGTTTGGATCATCAAGTATTTCTCAATAATTTACACAAACTAGGGATGGAAAGAGACGTCTTTCACAATCGAATTGAGCAAATGAGCATGGGGCAAAGAAAAAAAGTTGAACTCGCTAAATCCTTAGCACAACCTGCAGAATTATATATATGGGATGAACCATTGAATTATTTAGATGTCTTTAATCAAGAACAATTAGAAAAAGTAATCCAATCTGTAAAACCAACGATGTTGCTTGTCGAACACGATCAAGCATTTTTAGAAAAAGTAGCAACAAAAATTATTTCTTTAAAAAAGAACGACAATCAGGGAAACTAATACACTCTTATTTTCAAACCGAAATCGTTTTAGCGAAAACTCGTTCCTTTATATTTAGTGGCTGAGTTAATTCTTACATTGTTATTCTTACTTATTTTTGTCATAATAATCATAGGAGTTAAAGTGAAAAAATAGAAAGTAGGTTGGGTTATGAATTGTTGGGAAATATTGTCGTTAGAACCGACATCAAATAAAGAAAAAATAAAAGAAGCATATGAGCTAAAACGAGCGAATGTAAATGAAGAGAGTGACCCCGTAGCTGCTCATAACCTAAAAGAAGCATTTGAGTCTGCTATTTTTTTATCAGGAGCAATTATTGATAGTAGTCGACCGACACCGCCGTCAAGTCTGTCATCCATAAAAAAAGCTGACGAAACGAAAGAGCGTTCATCTCAACATGAATCGGTACTTAAAAGCGAGCAAATTGAAGCAGAGATAAGGGAAACAAATGATGAAGAACTTAAGATAGAATCAATAGAACATTCACTAAAAAATGAGGAAGCGTTGCAAGAAAATCAGCCATTACAAATTCAAAAGTCTGATTATGTTAACGTATTTAAAAAAGAATTAACGAGCTTATTTGAAAGCATGACTTTTTTTGCAAATGTAGATCAATGGGCTGCCTTGTTTTTAACTAAGTCCGATTGGTCAAAAGAAGAGTATTCTGAAATTTCAGAAGTAATGCAACAGTTTTTAAAGTTGAATTATCGTGTGCTCTCAAAAACGGTCATTGATTATTTAGGAACACTATTTGAGTTTGATACATTCGTCAAGCATACCGAAACTGGAGAGTCTTTTTCTTACACATGGCTAACAATCAAACAAGTGCCGCTTTTTTCGTTTGATATTTATCAAAATATTTCAAAAGAAAACCGATTGAACTATTTTATGAATCGTTATGAACTTTTTCAGCTTTTCAAAAATGGTCTTCCAGATCAGTCACTTTGGGAAGAGCGACTCCATTCCTGTCGATCGCTAACAGACAAAGACATAGAAGTAATAAATCTTCAAATTGCATATCAATTGATGAGTGATTTTAGAGTAGAAAACGAGCAAACTATAAACGGCTTTAAACATTTATGTGATGAGGCAAAAGCAATAGAAAACAATGAAACCACAGATTTCTTTATTGCATACTATGAATGGCTCAAAAATGAAGGTTCTGCAAATGCCGTTTTGATTTATGATAAAAGTAATGCGGCAATTCCTAAGACAGCTATTGATTTATTGATGGGAAATGTATACTTTCACTTGCGTCGTCACTCTCGTGTGAAAGAATGTTGGACAGTTTTAGCCCAAAAAAATCCTTCTCTGTTTCATCGAGATGAATTGGCTATGTTGCGTTCAGCTAGGGATACAACAGTTACTGAAAAAAAGAAAAAAGGGGTAGGGCATTACCTCTGGCTTGGCTTTTTACTCCTTCTTTTCATTCTTAAAGTAGGCAGAGCGTGCTCAGATCATAGAGAGGAGTCTTATTATGATTTTACAACAGAGAGTGAATCTATTTCTAGCGAAGAACAAGGAGCAGTAGGTGATTCTTATACAGAGGATCTAACCGAATTAAAAGAGAGTGAAAATAGGTACGATCAATTCATTTATTACTTTTACATTGATCGCAAAGATGAGGATCGAGAAAAATTTATAGAAGAAAACTTAGTTGGTCATGCTAAAGAAATGGCTAAAACAGTCAATATTTCTGAATTACCGGAGATACTAATTGATTCTAGATATGATTTTTATGCATCACCTGACAACGTTGCGGAGTATGGACCTGTAACAGCACTAACGCTCGTAGAGGAGGATAATCCTTTTGTTATTCTTCAAGAAGATGACGAGGAAAAGATTTCTCGTATTTTTGGTGAAGGATGGGAAGAATTGTCCCAAGAGAAATTTGAGGCTTTGTGGAAAGACATTCAAGTTCGTCCGATGATGTCACAAAAATTCTTTGTTGTCTATTATTTATTGTCTGATGATCGTGAAGAAAATTTAAAAGACAACCCCGAATACGTCACTGAAAATGTTAAAAAAATGCTAGAAAAGAATCGTTTACTACCAAAAGCAGAAGAATTCCAAGCGGGTACCTGGCAGATTAGTCAAGATGCTGAGGATAAACTTTATACAATCATCAACGATGACAGTGACGAGCATCGCTTGATTCTTTCTTACGATGAATATGGTCGTTTAGAGCATATTTACGGAGAAAAATGGGAAAAATTAGACGCAAACAAACAAAAAATCATTTATGAAAAAGCGGAAGAAAAAATTGGTGTTTATTAGTTGGTCATACTAAGGAGGTTCTATAAGATGAACGTATTAGTGACAGGTTTTGATCCATTTGACGGAGCAACGGTCAATCCAGCATATGAAGCGGTAAAAAGGTTACCTGATGAAATAGCAGGAGCCAAAGTAATTAAGTTAGAAGTGCCAACTGTTTTTAAAGAGAGCAGTAGCAGGCTGAAAGCTGCACTTAAATTGCATAAGCCAGATATCGTCATTTGTGTAGGACAAGCTGGTGGTCGCAGTGCTATTTCACTCGAACAAGTAGCGATTAATTTAGCTGAAGCTAGAATTCCAGATAATCAAGGGAATCAACCAAGTGGAGAAAGACTTGAAGAAGATGGAGATACAGCTTACTTTACAACATTGCCAATCAAAGCGATGATGAAAAATGTTCAAGATCATGGATTGCCCGCAACCATTTCATATACAGCAGGAACATTTGTATGCAATGAGATTATGTACCGTTTACTTTATATGATTGATAAAGAGGATTTAAACATCAAAGGAGGATTCATTCACGTTCCTTTTGAACCAAGTCAAGTAATTGAGCGTCCAACAATATCATCAATGCCTATTCTCACAATTGCTAACTCATTGCTCTATGCGATAGAAGCTGCTGTGACAACAGAAATAGACAGTAAAATAAATACAGGTACCACTCATTAGAAACGGAATATACGAAACAGAACGAGTTGAACGAAATAGTTCTATTTTAATCGTTCTGTTTTTTTAAATACTTTAATCAAAGTTTTTTATTGATAATGATTCTCATTGTCAATTGGTTGTGATATACTTACCAAATAAGGAAAGGAGCGATTTAATGAAAGAACTCACAATAGGTACATTTTCAATCAAATACGATAATATGGAAACAAAGGAATGTTCGGTTAAAGTCAATGATTATTTATATATTGAGAATAAACCTTTGCCTAGTTATTTGATCGGCACTGCAACATTGACTTTTTTTGAATTTTATCAAGCAGACTGTCCCAACTTAAAAGAAAGTGATTATCTATTAACAGAACGTTTTCAACAAATCATCGGCAGATTTCCTCATACAAATCATCAGAAAATTGTTTTAACTGACAAAACAAGTTATTGCATCAAAGGTGTACCGATTTACCTTACGGCTAAAGATTATATTTTAGCTTTTAGTCAGCTAGAACTATATCCTGAGACTTACAAAAAAGTAAAGGCTATAGAGTCATCATTGACACCTGTAATTAATGAGCAAGTCTCAGTACTGGGAGATCATAAAAGAAAACGCTTGTTTTTAGATGGTACATACGGATCTAGAGAATGGCTTGGGTCAGGTTACGAAAAAAATGTTCAAATGATTCAAAATAAGTTAGAATATGTGAATGAGCTGTATTCTTTTGCTCATTATAGCTATGCTGGGATGATTCAGTTTTTACCAGAATGTGGAATTGAGACATACGATCAGTTTCATGAAGCGTATGGAAAATATGTATATAGTCTGACAATCACAAAGAATGGAGAAAATATTCCGCTTTTGTGGCCGGACTATTTATATCATCGACCAGAAAACCATATAGAGTTTGGGCTTTTAGCCAATACGAATCAAATTCGTTATCAATCATTTAAACAGTGGAAAGCAGGTGAACAGGTTACAATCGAAGTTTTGGCAGATGGTTTTGAAGATGTTCGATTTGAAACTTGCTTAAAACAACAAATGTCATTACCACCTCGATTATCTAAATCCGTTTATAATCAAGGTGAGCGTATTTGCTTATCGATTGATTCGGAGATAGTGAAAGAAGTAGAACAACAGACAGCAACTGTTGAATTGATTCCTTCAAAAAAGACAGTTAGTGGCTACTCATTAAATTATACGTTTTCAAAAGATCAATTGATCATTGCCAGTGAGCAATTCGAACAATTAGGGCGTTATCAGCTAAAAATCACTAGTGATAATTATGGTCAATTATTATTTTTATTCACGATAAAACAAGAAGGGTCAGTACAATAATGAAAAAATTAAAAATTCAAGATTTTATTTCAATAGGCATTTATACAGCGATTTATTTTTTAGTTGTGACCATTGCAATGGTTTTATTACGCTTCACCGTTCCAGCGTTTAATTCGATTCTTATTCCAAGTGGGACAGCATTATTTGCAGGCATTGTTTATTTATTAGTTATTCACCGTATTCCTCGTTTTGGAGCAATTACCATTATGGGAAGTGTAATGGGGGTGTTTTTTCTTATTTCGGGTCATTTTCCATTGTCTTTTTTACCGAATATTTTATGTGCGATAGCTGCTGACTGGATTCAGTACCATACCAGATTAACAGAGAAGGTTCGAACGATGCTTAGTTATACGGTATTTAGTTTTGGATTGATGGGACCTGTTTTGCCATTGTGGTTTATGAAAAATGCGTACATTGATTCATTGATTGCTCGTGGGAAAGATGCTGTGTATATCAATAAAGTATTTGCGCCAATCACTACAACAACATTTTATATTTGTGTTGCTGCTGTGATTCTATGTAGCATTTTGGGGATTTTGATTGGACAAAAGGTTTATGAGAAACACTTTGATAAAGCAAAAGGAAAAAATTATGGAAAAAGTATACGTAACGTTTGATCCCAGAAGTAAATTATGTACGATTTTGTTTGCTAGCTTTTTGTTGATGTTTCCTTTGCCCTTTCGAGCAGAGATTTTATTTGTCACTTTACTTTATCTATTATTTATTTTAAGTGGCAGTGCGAAAAAAGGGACACTCTTTTACGGTATTTTTTGGTTATTGATTTTGGGTGATTTTATTCTTTTTCCCTATGTTGATCATTCATTCGCTGCTTTTTTTGATTTTTTATTTGTAGGAAATCGGCGGATGGTGCCAACAATTATGGCGGCCGCTTTTGCAATGAATCGAACAAAAATTAGTGAGTGGATTGCTGCTTTGAAGAAGTGTTACGTCCCTTTTCGATTAATTATTCCGCTGACAGTGCTGTTTCGCTTCTTTCCTACACTTTTTCAAGATTTCAAAAGTATCCGAAATGCGATGAAGTATAGAGGGATTGCGGTTTCCACTGTAGATTTGTTTCTTCATCCTTTTCAAACAATGGAATATATTATCGTCCCTATGTTGATGTCAGCGGAAAATACGTCATTAGATTTGTCTTCAGCAGCATTGGTTCGTGGCTTGGCAAATCCAAAAGCGCACACAAGTATTTATGAGATACGCTTGAAAGTGCAAGACTATCTATTAGTTAGTACCCTTATTCTTTGCGGTGTTGTTGGGAGGTTTATGTAGTGATTGATATACATGATGTGTCTTTTGCTTATGAAGACCAAGAGAAAATCATTCAAAAGGTGGATCTAGAGGTTAAAGAAGGCGAATTTATTGTTTTATGCGGAAAAAGTGGTTGCGGAAAATCCACATTGCTTAGAATTTTAAATGGATTAATTCCTGAATTATATACTGGGGATTTGGCTGGAAAGGGTTTTATTTTAGATCAAGGGTTGTTAACAAAAGAATTTAATGAATATGTTCGGGATATAGGCGTTGTATTCCAAAATCCTAAAACACAATTTTTCACTAGCGATGTCTATTCAGAACTAGCCTTTGCTATGGAAAATTATGGAGTCCCAAGAGATGAAATGATCAGGCGGATTAAGGAAATTACGACCTTATTCTCTTTAGAAGAATTTTTGGAACGAAGTATGTTCCATTTGTCGGGTGGACAAAAACAACTGATTGCTTTTGCTTCAGCCAGCATGTTAAAGCACCGTTTATTTTTATTAGATGAACCCTCAAGTAATTTAGACGAAGCAACCATTACTCAGCTAAAAAGTTACTTGCAAGTACTAAAAGATCAAGGAATGACAATCATTGTTTCAGAGCACCGCTTGTATTATTTGACGGATTTAGCTGATCGCTATCTATTGATGGATAAAGGAAAGTTTATTGGAAATTATACGAGCCAGGAAATGAAAGAAAAAACAGCGGAAGCTATTCAAAATATGGGGTTAAGAGCGTTGCACCAAACAACTCTTATCAAAAAGAAAAGCCCAAAAGCTATTCAGAAGAACTTGTTTTATCTATTGAAGCGATTACGTTCAATTATCGGAAACAACCAACAATTGTAACAATTCCTTCTCTAAGCTTAAATAGTAGCTTTATTACAGGAATCATTGGTCATAACGGTGCGGGAAAATCCACTTTTTCAAAACTTTTATCTGGACTAATTAAACCGAAGAATGGAACTATTAAACTAAACCAACAACGAATGAGCACAAAACAATTGATTAAAGAAAGTTTTGTTGTTATGCAAGATGTTAATTTACAATTGTTTTTTGAAACAGTAGAAAAAGAGATTAGCTTATATGCAAAAAATATACAAGACTTTGATCGAATTGTGGAGATGCTCCATTTAGAACCACTTTTATGGCGACATCCTCAAACCTTATCAGGAGGAGAAAAGCAACGTGTTGCGATTGCTAGCGCATTATTATCGGGAAAAAGAATCATTATTTTTGATGAACCTACAAGCGGATTAGACCTATTGCACATGGTGGAGGTCAGTAATACGATTCGCTGGTTACATCAAGGAAATATTTTCGTTTTAGTTATCACTCATGACAAGGAATTTCTAAGTTGCACTTGTCAAAGAGTTCTTCATTTTGATCAAGGACAAATCATAGAAGATTATTTTATTGAACCCACAATAACAAAATAACGGAGGGAAACGATGTATATTGTAACGAATACGATTCAAACGCAGACCGCTCATTCACAGCGAATCATCCAACAGTTTACCGCTGGACACACAAAAGAAAGTATGGAAGCTGTTGAAGGCTTTTTAAACTTTCAATTGATGCAACGAATAGTACCCGATAATCCTGAAATAACGGAATTAGTTGTTCTGAGTCGTTGGACTTCAAAGGAGCATCAAAAAAATTGGGTCAACAGCCAATCATTCAAACAGATGCACCAAAGAAAAGAAAATAAAGAAGAAAGTAATGAAAAGACGAAGAGACCTGGAATTATTTCAAGTACAATTGCTGAGTATGAAGTAATCACATAAAATAAACCAAAACATAATAAGATTAGAGGGGAAACTTTGTACCGACCCCCAAAAGTTAGACCTAAAATGTAGTGCACCCCATAACCTGGACTAATATCCAAGTTAAGGGGTGTTTTATTATGACCAAATATTCATACGAATTAAAGAAACAAGTTGTTCAAGATTATCTAGAAGGTCTTGGTGGGTATAAAAAACTCGCGAAGAAATACAATTTAGCGAGTAAAGGAATTATTTTAAATTGGTTGAATGTCTATGAGCATTACGGTTTTGAAGGGCTAGAAATCAAAAGAAAAAAACGTTCTTATACAACTAAATTCAAGGAAAAAGCGGTACAATATTACGTAGCAGGACAACTGTCTTATCGTGAGGTTGCGAATCAACTCGGAATGGATAATCCTTCTCTGCTCGCAACATGGGTACGCAAATATACTATGGAAGGGACAAAGGCCTTTAAAAACAATAGAAAGTCTCAAGAGGATGACATTTTTATGAAGAAAGAGCGATCAAAACAGGAAGACAATAAACGTGTACGAGAATTAGAAATACAACTCCGACAAGCCCAAATTGAAATTGATTGTTTAAAAGAACTTCGGAGACTACGAAAGAAAAAACAAATCAAGAAAAAGCTGAAATAATTCGTAGTCTCCGAGATCAATACCCATTAACAGAACTACTAAAAGCTCTGCACCTCTCTAAATCAAGCTATTTCTACACTCTTCACACTTCTGAAACCAAAGATGAAGAGTTAGAAAATCAACTAATAATAATTCGTCAGAGTCATCCTAATTATGGCTATCGTCGGATGACTGCTATGTTGAGAAAAGAAGGGGTAATTATTAATGAAAAACGGGTACTTAGAGTGATGAGAAAGCTTCAACTGCTTGTGACGAACTATCATCACAAATCACGCAAATATAATTCATATAAAGGAACTGTAGGAAAAATAGCTCAAAATCTTGTGAAAAGAAGATTTGAGACCTCTGTTTTACATCAAAAAATGGTAACAGACACAACAGAATTTAAATACTATGAAGAGGGTGTAGTAAAAAAAGCGTATCTGAATCCTTTTCTTGATTTGTTCAATCGGGAAGTTATCTCTTACAGTCTTACTAAAAAACCAAATGCACGAGCGATTATTGATGCATTGGAGGAAGCAATTAGTAAAAGTTCAGATTGTCTCTATCGTCGCACCATTCATTCTGATCAAGGATGGGCTTATCAAATGCATCAGTATACAGATACACTCAAAAAACATCACATTTTTCAATCTATGAGTCGTAAAGGAAACTGTTATGATAATTCTGTAATGGAGAACTTTTTTGGTTTGCTTAAACAAGAAATGTATTACGGAAATACTTTTACAACTTACGAAAAGTTAAAAACAAACATTAACGACTGGATTATTTACTACAACCAAAAACGAATAAAAAAGAAATTGAATTGGCTTTCTCCAGAAGAATATCGTTTAAAGATGATACAATGACAAAAAAGCTAAGCAATCTTGCTTAGCTCTCAATGGTCCAGTTTTATGGGTGCACTACAAAAATCTAACTTTTGGAGGTTTTTTTGTATAGTAAAGTACAGTTTTGAATTAAAATTACAGATTGTTCAAGAATATCTTGACGGAGAAGGTGGGATGGATTATCTTTCCAATAAATATGGGATCAAGTCAAAGAGTCAGATACCCTATTGGATCAATAAATACAAAGAATTTGGGGTAGATGGACTTTTGAGAAAACGACAATATCAGAAATATTCTGTTCAATTCAAGCTAAATGCGATAGAGTTATATCAAACAAGTGAGCTCTCCTATCGTGAAGTTGCCAACATTCTTGAAATGAATAATCCAACTCTTATTGCCAATTGGATGCAAAAATTCCGAGAAGAAGGAATCGATGGGCTCTCAAAAGAGAAAGGACGTCTATCTACCGTGCCAAAAAAAGAAGAAAAGATAAAGAAGCATTTAATGAAAGAAACGGTAGAAGAACAGAGCCGTATCAAATGAAAGCATATAGCCATAAACTGAAGAAGCAGGACATTTTTCAAAGTATGTCTCGAAAGGGCAATTGTCTAGATAATTCAATCATGGAGAACTTCTTTAGTCTTTTAAAGCAAGAAATTTATCATGGAAAAACCTATTCTAGCTTTGAAGAACTAAAAACAGCAATCGATAACTATATCTATTATTACAACAATGAACGAATGAAAAAGAAACTGAACTGGAAAAGTCCTGTACAGTTTCGAAAAACAGCCTAATAATTAATTAAAAAACGGAGTAGATTTCTCTACTCCGAAAAAAGTCTAACCTTTTGGGGTCACTACACTTATCGACCGATGAGTTTACCCTCTAATCTTATTTCTTAGTATGTTTTTTATGTATGTATTCATTAAATAAAGAACAGATTAACAGAATAAAATGCGATGATTTACCATCCTATAAGACAGATAAACGATGTAGAAATTACTGCAATATTTTTCTTCATTGTTGTACAAAGAAGAAGATTAGGCATATTTCCTAACTGTATTTCAGTTTAATTGGAAAATTATAAGAAGTCAACATGATTTTATTTTAATTTTCCTCATTTTTTTTTGAAAAAAACAAAAAAAATGAGAATTTATTCCAGAAGAGATGATTTTTAAAAGAATTCTAACTGATTTCACAGGTTTTTCTTTTTTTGAGATACTTTTTATGAGCCGTCAAAAAAATGGTCAAATAATAAGTAAAGGATTGAGCAAGAATGCCTAAAAAAGGTGAAAACATTTATAAAAGAAAAGATGGAAGATGGGAAGGTCGCTATATAAAGGGACGAAATAAAGCAGGAGCTATAAAATACGGCTATGTTTATGCTAAAAAGTATAATGAAGTGAAGGACAAATTGATTGTTGTGAAAGCTGGTATTATTGAGAAAGGGGGGCAAGAATCGGAAGAAAAATTATTAAAAGACTGGTGCAACATTTGGTTTGAAAGTGAAGTGAAACCTGCAGTCAAAAGCTCTACCTTTGCTCAATATCAATGGGTATGTTTTACCTATATATACCCATTTTTTGAGAATTGCTACTTACATAATATAAAGAGAAATGATATACAGCAGTTTATCATTTCTCTAGAAAGGCAGAATTTAGCACCTGGAACGATCAGAAATATTTTTACATTATTGAAAAAAATTCTAATTTCTGCACAAAATAACCACCTATTACGAGAGAGTCCGTATAAAAAAATTCGATTACCTCATAAAAAAAAGAAAATTATTTCAGCATTATCAAGAACGGATCAAAGAAAATTAGAAGAAGTTGTTCTAAGACAAAAAGGATGTTCTGCTGTTATGTTGTCACTTTATTTAGGTCTTAGGATTGGAGAGATCAGCGGACTGAAATGGACAGATATTGATTTTAAAAATGAAGTTGTCTACATTCGACGAACTGTATCTAGAGTAAAAACGTCATTTAAGACCGAGAATAAAACAAATATCATTATAAGTTCACCAAAAACGGAACAGTCCTACAGAGTCGTTCCGCTGTCACAAAAAATGGTTTATTATTTGTTAGAGAAGAAAAAGCAGAGCCAAAGTGAGTATGTAATTGCTTGTAAAAATGGATTAGCAGAACCTAGAGTTATTCGTTATCGCTTTAAAAGTACGGTAAAAAAAGCTGGAATTCCAAATATCCACTTTCATGTTCTTAGGCATACATTCGCAACTAGGTGTATTGAGATGGGCACTGATATTACTAGTTTGAGCCATTTGTTAGGTCATACATCAGTTAAAATGACGCTTGATATTTATACAGATTCTATGCTAGATAGTCGCAAAAATATTGTTGCACAACTCGATCAGTTAATGATTGATCATTCTTAAAGGTAACTATAATAATAGGAAAAGATAAAAGTGTCTAGCTCCGAGAAATAAAGAGCGTAGTAACTGCTTTTTTCTCGCCATTTATTCGAGTTTTAAAGGTCTAAGAGATAACTTCTAGAGTTATTTCCCAGACCTTTTTTATTTATTTGATTTTTTCCGCCGTCAATCCGCCGTCAAAAGCAATTTAAAAAGTAATAATGGTACTTATTTTATCTACTTTTCTTCTTTGTACAACAATGAGGAAACTTTTTATTGTAATAGTACCAATCTGTCGTTGATTATAGCATAATAGGAAATTTTTAAAAAATATTATGATTATTATTTAAGTATCAATTAAATTATAGAAAAGGAAGGAATATGAATGTATAACATAGGGGTCGCTTCATTTTTAGGAACACTTTCTAAAGATTACTTGAAAAAAGTTAAAGAAATAGGAAAAATTCACTTTATTAATCAAGAAAATATACAACTTGAAATTCAAGAAGTCGACTGTATTGTTATTCCAGATGACAGCGATGATGACAATACAATGGGGGTCACCCTAAAGGCAATCATAGAAATCAAAGCCATAACAAATAAATTAGTGTGGGTATTAACAAAAGAAACGAGTAGTATAAAAAATTTGGTTTTTTTAAAGTTAGGAGTGGATGGTGTTTTATCTACCAATGATTCTCCTGAAGAGTTTTCATTGATAGTAGAAAATGCTTTGTATCGTCAAAAAAATGTGTGGAAAAGAAAGCATCCAGATCAAAAAAATGGTGCGATATCTTCTATAGAAGGAGCGAGTAATCTTCAATTATTAGAACTTTTTCCAAGCAACTTAAGTGTAATTGTTGATGGAAAAAAAGAAGTAGATTTAACCCGTCTTGAATATAGAACATTAGAAACCTTATATAACCACAGAAACCAAGCAGTATCATATAAAAAAATATATGAAACAGTTTGGAATGACGAAATTGGTAATAAACAATACCGCGTAGCAAATCTGATTTTTCACTTGAGAAAAAAAGTTGAAATAGACAAAGATAACCCCAGATTTATTAAAACAGTTCGTTCAATAGGCTACCGTCTTAGCTTATGAGTATAGCTGTTTACAGTAAAAAAAGTACAATGTTGATTGTTATTCTTGCTTATGTTGAGCACCATAAGCAAGAAATATGGGTTAGAAAGGAGTTGAAAAAATGAAAATCGGAAAAAAAATATATGCTTTTGTAATAGTTGGATTGTTGTTCATTTGTAGCATGCTATTGATAAAAGGTACTCCAATAAAAGCGACACCAAATATGGATACCTCTATTCATTTAGAAGAGAGGACAAATCAAGAAGAGAAAAATTCTGAAAATAAGGTTTACTTTTCATTGAATGTAAAATCTGCAAAAAAAGATCAAAAAATCATTTTGGATTATTCAGATGGCATAACATTTGATAAAAATAAATTGATTGATACGAACAAAGAAAAAGGCTCCTTGATCAAAATAAATCAGGAAAAATCTCAAATCGAAGTGGTATTTGATCGAGAAACACAAGAAATCACACTTGATTTTGAAGGAACAGTTCTCACTAAAAATGTTCAAACGATTCAAGCTTTTACAGAAAAAAATCGCTCAAATCAATTGAAAATAAAAAGAGAAGACTTGAAAGCTCCTGCTGATCAAAAGAAACAAGAACGAACGGTTGATTCATCAGTATTTACTCTTCCTGTACCTGTAGAAGAAGGATGGACAGAAATTTTCACCTCAGAAGAAGCAATCATACCTGCAGGTGCTAATAAAGAGTTACGCTATGGTTTTGGTCCTACAGATGCATTGGGAACAACGTCTATTTCTGGAAACAGGGAAAGACAGTTTGCTATTCCGAATGTAACGTTTATGGATAATGATCAGCGAATCCAGCATATCTATCATACGCCAACTGCAATAACTACTCATCCAGAAGATTTTGGTCAATCCTTATGGACAAGTTATGGGTTGATTTATGCGTATGGTAACAGTACAAAGCCAACTGTCTTCAATACAGGTAGCCATATAACAAGTGATGGGTATAAGTACTATAAACGAGTTTTACCAAATGGAATGACTATTTACAAGTTAACGTATGAATCCGCCTTTGATTCAAAAAAAATCCATGTTGAAATAACAATGACTGGTAAAACAACTGGAACAGTTAGTGTTGAGTATACTGTTACAAATATAGGGACAGCCAAAGAGACAGATTTCGTTATTGGTTCAATGATTGATACAGAATTAAACAAAAATGACCAGGTTCCAATCTATGCGATTGGGGATAACAAAGGTGTGTACATTAAAGATTCTGATGATGGGTACAAACTTCAGTATTTATTTACAGGTACGAATCACGTCGCCAATTGGACCGGTAAACACTGGATTCAGGGGTCACAGGCAAATCCAAGAGATCACTTTTTAGACCAATTCTTCAATTTTGATGATTCTGGATTTTCAGCGTTAAGCTCAACAGGGTATGAAACGGAAAATTATCCAGCTGACCAATTAGTTTATGTAACTTCTAATATCACAAAGATGGATACGGCTATCTACATGAAAAATCAGCCCGCATCACTTGAGGTAAATCAAGGTACAAAAATGACCTATGACGTGACAATCGGACTTTCAGGGAATCCGCCAGAAGTTTTCATTGATCAAGCTGATCAAGAGTTGTTACATGGAAACGCCTTTGATGTAACCGGTCAGTGGAGTGATTCAGAAAGCCCCTTTGTTGACTTGTACTATACGGTTGATGATGGAACACCTGTGAAATTTGGTGATAAACTTGCAAATGATTTAGCTAATCCGGGAAAGAAATTTAACTGGAAATTTACACTGCCTAGTTCTGTTTTAACGGTAGGGGAAAGAACAATCAAAGTTTATGCTGTAGACAGTGAAGGACATACGTCAGAGGAAAAAATCTTACGTTTAACAATTAAACCAAATGAAGCTAAACTGACAATAAAATTTGTAGATGAAGCCAATAATACAATTCATCCAGATGTTGTTTTAAACAAAAAAGTCGGCAGTTTTGTGAATTTGACGAAAGAACCTGACGTAGTGAAAGCTGTGAATGAACAGTTACAAAAGCAATACGTGATTTCTAGCAAGCCGACACCTGAAGATTCAATCGAAGTTCTTGAAAATGGTCGAACTGAAACTTACCACTTTAAAGGAAGAATTGTGTTGCTTTCTGCGCCGAAAGAAATTGATTTTGGTACTCAAATCGTAAAAGCACAAGAAAGTGTGATTGAAGAACCAGTCAGAATTGACGGTGCATTAGTCATTCAAGATAGTCGAGCAACGAAACAAACTTGGAGATTACAAGCTAGAATGAAACAAGAGTTAACAAACGCGAACAATGAGGTAGTAACTAATGCCGTTCGTTACATGTATAACGGTAATGAAGTCATTCTAAATTCTGGTATGCAAGATGTTGCTGTAGGGAAGAATACAGATGGATCACCTAACAAAGTGAGTGATAAATGGTCGGCCAAAGGAGACGGGTTTAAATTGAAAACCCAAGTTGGCGCAGTCAAAGAATCAGGTAGTTACACAGGGATCATCGAATGGGAACTATTTGATGGGCCACCATAGCAGAGAGGAGAAAAGAATGAAAAAAAGAAAATTGCTATATAGCATTATGACGATTTCTGTTGTAAGTCTTTCGCTGTTCTGGAATCCTGTGGGTCATTTTGCTGCTGATGGTGGTCAAGTAGGCCAAGAAGCCGTGATAGAGTTTTATGGTGAAGAAGAGCCGACTACTAGTAATAGTACTTCTGATGGCCCTGTCAAGGAGAAGCCTGTAACGAGTAAACCAGTCGGACGGTACCCTCAAACAGGAGAGATAGTGAAAAAATCCTTAGCATTAAGCGGTGCAGTTCTCGCTTTACTCGCTGCATTTGTTTATAAAAATAAACAAAATAAAGGAGAGAAGAAATCGTGAAAAAGAAAGTAGCTATTGTTTTTTTTGCATCGTTATTTCTTTTAAGCACTCCTCATGCAGATGCTCAGGCAAAATCAGATGGGCAGAACGGCACAATTGGGTTTGATGCGTCATTGATTCCACCTCAAGTGGTTGATCCCGAAAAACCAGGGAAACCATCCGATCCTGGTCCAAGCCCTTCAACAGAAGGTTTTCTACGAATTGATTTTGTACCTAGACTAGATTTCGGTCGAAATCAATTAATGAAAAAAGACCAATCTTATAAAGCAAGGGCACAATTGTTTCACGACGATACAGGAGCAAGAGGAAATTTCGTTCAAGTCACAGATAGCCGTGCAACTGGAGCAGGATGGACCTTGCAAGTACGGCAAGAGACGGATTTTATGATTCCTGATAAAGAAGATTCAAAATTAATCGGGTCATATATATCGTTAGATAAATCTTGGACAAACTCAACACTGGATGAGAAATATGCACCAACACTGGTGAATGATGTGATTAAAATTGACAAAATTAAAACAACTTATGAATTAGCTAAAGCTGACAAAGGAAAAGGACAAGGTATTTGGAGTGTTGAATTTGGTGCATCTGAAGAAAATGAAAAAAGTTTAGATAACACCCTGACACCATTGGTTGATGAAAACAATCAGCCAATACTGGATCCAAACTTTGGGAACAAGCAAGCTTATGAAAATAGTGCAGTAACATTCTTTGTTCCAGGAGCTTCAAATAGAGAACCTGGAAAATACCAAACGGTGCTGACTTGGATTTTATCTGAGTTACCATAAATATTATTAGATTAACTAGGAGGAAACACAAATGAAAAAAAGAACATTATGCTCTATGGCATTACTAGCAGTATTAGGAGCAAGCATTGCGCTACCTGCTGCTGCAAACGCTGAAGGTGGAGATGCAAAAAAATTATCAGGAAAAGGTTCAATTGAGTATGTAGAAGATACTGATGGAGGAAATGAGGATCGAGATTCGGAAAATCCAGATGATAAAGTTGATCCTCCATATATACCAAATACAGATAAAGGATCTTTGATGATTGATGGTGTTTCAGACATGAACTTCAAACAACAAAAAGCTGTATTAACAGATCAAAATTATTTTGCAGAACAAGTTGAAATTACTAAAAATGGTGCAAAGGAAAAACGTGGAGTTTATTTACAATTTACAGACAGAAGAATTGATAATCGTTCAAAATGGGAATTACGCGCAAAAATGAGCCAACAATTTGAAGCAGCAAGCGGAAATAAGTTAGCTAATTCAACCATTAATTTTACAAATCCAATTATGGAAACTGCAACGGATCCAGCAGTAAGCCCACACGCTGAACCAGGAAAAGATTATGCGAACTTCACTCTAGAAGAAAGTGGTAATACCGCAGAAGTTCTGAAAACGACAGATGCCAAAAATGGTGTTGGAACATACACAGTAGGTTTTGGTAACACTGTAGAATACCACACAAGAACGGGTAAAGGAACATCTGTTGATTCAACAGGTACACCAGCAGGAACAGGAGATAAAGCCAATGAAATTAAAGATGGTTCTATCACTTTATTTGTTCCAGGTAAAACTGTAAAAACGAATGAAGCATATGAAGCAAAAGTTTTATGGGAAATTGTTGTTATACCTTAAAAATAGGATGAATTAACTAGTACTGTTTAGTAAGACAAGCTCACTAATTATTAAGTGAATAATTAGTGAACTTGTTTTAAATGAAAGGATTTGTTTCAATTCTATGATAAAAAATATTCGAATGGTGTTAATGGGTTTATTTTTAACTAGTTTAATTTTTTGTGTTAATCCAACTATTTCTTATGCAGATTCAGATCCATCTGGGGCAGTCGGTTTCTTATATAAAACCAATCTACCTGAAAATCAAATGGATGAAGCTGGATACTTCAACCTTAAAATGACTCCTGGGCAAAAACAAAAAGTTTCTATCACACTTACAAATCTAGGAAAAAAGGAAGTAACCGTTGAAGTTAGATTAAACGGGGCTAGAACAAATTCAAATGGAGTTCTTGAATATGGTGAAACAAAGTTAGATAAAGATAAATCAATGAAATTTGATTTTGCTGATATTGTGAAAGGACCTAAAACAGTTGTGATTCCACCTGAATCAGATAAGGAGTTAGAATTAGACATTACAATGCCGGAAACAAGTTATGATGGCATTATTTTAGGGGGAATTCAGTTACAAAAGGTCGAAGATAAAACGCAAAAAAAAGAACAAAATGGTACAACCATTGTTAATGAGTATGCGTATACGATTGCGATGTTATTAAGAGAAACAGATACGCCAACCTCTCCAGAATTAGATTATCTTAAAGCCTATGCAACACAAATTAATGGACGTAACTCGATCATGGTGGATTTGGGTAATCAAATGCCTGATATATTAAAAGAACTCACTGTGGAAGTTCAGATAATGGCTGAGAAAAAAGATGAAGTTCTTTTTGAATCCAAAAAAACAAAGATGAAAATGGCACCAAATTCTGTATTGAACTATTCATTAAGTATGGAAGGTCAGTCGATGATTCCAGGAACGTACAGGGCGCATGTGGTTGCTAGTGTTGGTGAAAAAAAATGGGAATGGATGGAATCCTTCAAAATAACCAAAGAAGAGGCAGATAAATTTAACAGAGAAGATATTGGATTAGATCAAAATCGGGGATTCGATTGGAAACTAGTTGCTAAGATTGTTGGTAGTGTTTTTGCCTTCTTTTTAGGAGCCTTCTTCCTAATTCGATTCATTATAAGTCGAAGGAAGAAAACGAAGAGAAAAAATGTAAAACGAAAAAAAAGGTAGTATAGAAAGTTGGGAAGAATAAAATGACAATATTGGATTGGATTGCAGTTATCGGTTTAGCTCTGGCAATTCTCTTTTTCCTTTTTGTTTTTCTCTTTTTTATAAGCATTATTAGAGTCAAAAAAGAACAGAAAAAAATAAGTAGAATCCGAAGTAAAAATAAACGTAAGAGGAAAATGCTTGCTAAGAAAAAACGAATTCTACAAAAAAAAGTAAATCGAGGAATATGGGGCTGTTCTTTTGGCGTAATAATGATAATTTTAGGTGGAGCTAGTTCTATGTACGCCATTTATTATCAATCAACAAATTTAGGTGAAGAAGATAAAAAGGCGATTGTTTCTGGCTATTATAATATTAGAGATATAGAGGATCAATTGACGTTAGCGGAATCCGGTAAAGGCGAAACTGTAGAACAAAATCTGGCAAATTTGTCATTGCGTTTAGCTGGTTCAGCTTTAAATAAAGCGGATTATCGCATCAATGAGGATGGTCAACTGCGTATTAACCGTTACTACTCATCAATGAAAGAACTTGGTCTTAATCTCTCATCTCAAGGAAATGGATTTTATAAAGATCCTTTATTGTTAGAAGAGTTTAGAGCAGATATTGAAAAAGTGAAAAAAAATGAAAAAGCAGTTTTTGATCAATTCAAGATTAATGAAAAATCATTAGCCGCAAAAAAATAATAGTAAAACGATTAATGGAGTGGTTATGTCTAAGAGAAATCATCGCTCAGATAATAAAAAAGTAAAACGACCTATAAGAAAGAATGACTCTCGCAATGCATTAAAAAAAAATAAGCAAAAAGTGCAAAAATCACGAATTCCTTCAAAAGCAAGAAATAAAAAAAGGAAAGTGATCTATCGGAAAATAAAGAAAAGACGCAGATTAAAATTAAAACGTATTAGTATTGAGATTGCGGTTGCGTTATCTGTTACGTGTCTTTTCATCTGGTTGTTATCTGTATTTTGTTTTACTTTTTCTAAAGTTGAAGGATATAGCATGTTGCCGTCGCTTTCTGAAAATGAACTCGTCTACATTAACAAGCGGGCAAAAATTACTCGTTTTAAATTAGTTTATTTCCATACACCCGATCAACCAGGGAAAATGATTCGCCGTGTGATTGGTTTGCCAGGAGAGTCAGTAGAATATAAAGAAGATAAGCTATACATCAATAATAGCGAGAAAGACGAAAAGTTTATTGACAAAGAAGAAATAAGGAAAGCCCAACAAACAGATTCTTTTTTTACGGAAAATTTTAGTATAGCAAAATTAAACAATGGTGAAACAATCATACCAAAAGATTCCTACTTAGTATTGGGAGACAATAGGCCATATTCTACTGATAGCCGCTATTATGGATTGGTGAAAAAAACAGAAATTATTGGAGTAGTCGAAATGAGAGTATTACCTTTACATTTAATGGAAAAATTCAATTGATCATCTATGCTCGAGTCAATGTTCGATTTAATAAAAAGACATAGTATGTATAGAAAGAGAATCAGATACATATGTTGAGACATTTTTATTTTGAAAAAAATAAAAATGACCATTCTGCATATAAAAAAAAGAGCATTCAAAAAAGAATAGCTTGAACAATCTATAATAATTTGGGTAATTCTAGTTTTTTTAGAGGGTTTCTCTAAAAGTAATTCACATTATAAGGAGATGTTGTTAAATGAAAAAGAAAATTTTAGTTGCCTTGTCATTAGCCTTGGGACTATTCATCGTATTAGGTTTTGGAGGTCAAAGTGCAGAAGCTACAACTAAAGCGAAGTATTTTGAAGACCAAACTGAAGTAACATCAGTAAAAAAAGCGAATAAAGTATTACTAAAAGGTGAAGTGACAGTTACTACGTCAAGCCCAACTACTACAAAATATGCAAAAATTTATGTACAGCACAACGGTCTAAGATATTATGATGGTTGTTCAAAATTAATTTCATCAGAACCAGAGTATGATGCAAAAGGTGTAGCAACTGGAAATTATTTACATGTTTATAAATTCTGCGGATGTAAAAAGAACTAACTAACTAATTAATTAAACGGAGAACCTCTTTAAAAACTATTATTATATATAAACTATCAAAACATGCTAAATACATGTGTTTTGATGGTTTTTTTGTTTAAAAAATAGATGGATTTAGTTTCTTTTTTTATTAAAAATAATAAACATCCGTTTAGGTTAGTTGTTAGATTAGCGTAAAAAAGTATTTTTATTGAAAGGATAATCAGGTATATTAAAAGTGTACTATTTATTTCATTCTTTTATTAAAAAACGAAAAGCGATATGTTTGGAATTTAATGACTTAACCCCTAAATAAGTGAATCATTTATTAGGGATGCACAGAAAGGAGTAGACCATGGTAAAAAAAGGTGAGAATATTTACAAACGTAAAGATGGTCGATGGGAAGGTAGGTATATCAAAAATAGAGATAATGAAGGAAAAATCATTTATGGTTATATTTATGGAAAACGGTATTTAGAGGTAAAATCGAAACTGACATTTTTGAAAGCAAAGTATGTTGAATCCAGACCAACCAGCGCATTTAATGGCAATTTTAAAGAATGGACTCTTCATTGGCTGTATAACTATAAAAAAAATACAGTCAAACCCTCTACGTTTTTTAATTATAGATGGTTAATAAACAAGTATATTTTGCCTTATATGGGGGAAAAAAATATCACTCATCTTACTGTTGAGTATATAAGAACATACGCTGATTCATTAGAAGAAACGGGCTTATCATATGGCACGATCAGCAATATCGTTGTTATCTTGAAAAAAATATTAGAAGAGGCAGTAACGCAGAACATTATCACTTCTAATCCTTGCAATTATATTCAACGAATCAATCGGAAACACCAAACACGCAAATTAACTTTGACGATGAATGAGCAAAAACAATTAGAACAGTTTGCTTTTCAAGAAAATGGATGTTCGGCAATAATATTAGCGTTGTATTCAGGTCTTCGTATTGGAGAAATAAGCGGACTTAAATGGTCAGATATTGACTTTGAGAAAGAGACGATTTCTGTAAACAGGACTATTTACAGAATATACAGTCAAAAAAGTAGCGAGCATAAAACAGAAGTCTTTATTGGTGCACCTAAAACAGATCAATCTTATCGGGTTGTACCCATCGCTCAAAATTTAAAACAATATCTATTAAGGACAAAAAGTGTTTCAACATCGGGTTATGTCGTTTCGTGTAAAAATAAATTAGCTGAACCTAGAGTAATCAGATATCGTTTTAAAAAAGTCGTGCAACTATCAGGAATAAGAAATATCAGTTTTCACTCGTTACGTCACACCTTTGCCACTAGGTGTTTGGAAAAGGGAGTGGATATATCCAGTATTAGTAAGTTATTAGGACACACTTCCACGAAGATGACGTTAGACACATATACTGATTCAATGTTAGAAAGTCGACAAAAAGCGATCTCCAAAATTGATCAATTGATGACGAAATAATAACGAATCAAAAGTTGGGTATGATAGTATACAAATTAAGAGACAACTAAAAAAGAAGTCAAACATTTTATCGCTTGGCCGTTTGAATAAATTATGTAGGTAAATAGAAGATTACTTAAAGACATTGAATGTTGCCAGCTAAAAGAAAGGGATAAGCCACATGATAAAAAAAGTGATTGCTCGAAGTAACTACTTGATACAGTTATAAAATGATAGAGGCTGTATTGAGTAAACACTTTCCTATCAACATTTAACATAACTGTATCGTACTTGCAAGAAAGCTTGACTAAAATGTAAGGGAGAAGTAGTTATGGACAAAGAGTTATTAAGAAGATATTGGCAGACAATTGAGCAAAAAAGATTTATAGGGTGGGACTTTTCCTACATGAAAGATAGGTGGGATATAGAGCCTTTACCGTGGGAGTATTCAAAAATTGTTCGTGACTACCTATCAAGAGAAATGAATTTATTAGATATGGGTACAGGTGGGGGAGAATTATTACAAACATTTGAACATCCTTATGAGCGAACGACTGTGACAGAAGGTTGGTTACCCAATTTTAAATTATTGAAAGAAAGACTTGAACCAAAAGGTGTTAATGTAACTTTTGTTAATGAGAGTGATCAATTAAGTCTTTCAAGTGAGTCTTTTGATATTGCTATAAATAGTCATGCCTCCTATGATCCAAAAGAAGTACGTAGAGTCTTGAAAAATCAAGGAGTATTTATTACTCAACAAGTTGGTGATCAAAATGGTCGTATTCTTGCAGAGCAGTTAATTCCTAATGTACGATCCAAATATACTGAGTGGTCACTAAAAAATGCTCAGCAAGCCTTGATAGAGGAATCATTTGATATTCTTTTTGCCAAGGAGTATTTTCCCTATCAGCATTTTTTTGATATGGAAGGTCTAATTTATTATGTGAAAAGAATTCCATGGGAGTATCCTGATTTTCAGGTACATACTCATTTTGAACAATTGATAGATAGGCAAAATGAACTATTACAAAAAGGATATATTCACAATAATCAGCATAGATTTATGATCGTTTGTAAGGTGAGTAAATAAAAAAGGAGTGACTGGGACATAACTCTGTTAGTCATATCTCAGTCACATGTAAACCAAATAAATGATGGGTGGTGCAAAAGCAACTTCTCCAGAAAAGCTTAGAATGTTTATTTTACAACTAAAACATTACATGGAGCATATTGCACAACATAGCTTGTTGTTGTACCAAGTTGATTTGCTTGAATCATGCCTTTACCTGTAGCGCCAATAATAATCAAGTCAATTGATTGGTTACTAGGAATAATAGTAGAGATCATTTCTTTAGGGTTTCCAATCTCAACAATTGGTTTTACATCATCTAGCCCTTGTTCTGTAGCGTAATAAATACTTTTAAGCAGCTCTTTTTCAATGGCTTCCTTTTCTTCCCCAAGTACTTTGGAATATGCATAAGAGCTATGGCTGATGGCGTTTTCGTCTACAACAGATAGTAGATATAAAGTAGCATTTTTTTCTTTAGCAATTTCAACGCCATGTTGTAAAGCTAATTCGGCATTTTTTGAACCATCAACTGCAACTAGAATATTTGAATAGTTATTGCTCATTTCAATCAGCACCTTTCTTTATCTATTTTCATTATACCATGTTCAAAAGATAAGGTTAAACGAAGTGATGGAATAGTTAAATTATCCAAATATTGTAATGAAAACGGCTATTTTAAATGGGAATAAAAATGACCTCTGATGTCTTTTTGCATCCTAAGCAAGAAGACATCAGAGGTCTCATTTTATGTGAAATGAGTCCGATAAAATCCAAATATTAAGTTTTATAGACCAAGAAGTGGAGCAGGATTAACGAAACCAGACCATAAACCAGTAGAGATACTAAAGTGTAAATGAACACCTGTTGAATTACCAGTAGTTCCCATACCACCTAGATTTTGGCCAGCACTAACGCTTTGTCCCGCAGAGACACTTAAGCTACTCATATGAAGATAATAAGAATAATATCCATTATCATGTTTGATAACTACGTGATTTCCAGCCATTCCGCTATAATTCGCACTGACAACTTCTCCAGCTCTAGATGCCATAATTGGTGTTCCGCTTGAGCCGCCAAAATCGATACCATCATGGAATGATCCTGAAATCCCTGTTGGATCTTCTCTGCCGCCAAAGCCACTCGTGACTAGCATACTTGCTACTGGTGATAACCATCCGCCAGATGATACAGGAGGTGTCGGCGCTTGTGAGTTATTGTCAGAGTTTTCAGATTGTGCTGAATCATTATTGGTGTTTGGAACAGTTTGAGATTGTTCTTTAGTGGTTGTTTGAGAAGCAGCTAATTCAGCTTCTTTTACTTGTTGTTCTTTCGCTTGTTTTTCAGCTTGAGCCTTTGCTTGGGCTTCTTTTTTCTTTTCTTCAGCCATAGCTTTTAGTTGGGCTTCTTTTTGTTTGGCAGCTTCTTCTTTTTGTTTTATGAACTTATCTTTTTCAGCAGTTTCAGTTGCTAAATGAGCAGCAATTTCATTGATTTTAACGCTTTGTTCGAGTTTTGACTCTGCAAGCGTTGTTTCTTTTTCCTCAAGTTCTGCTGTCTTTTTTTCTAAAGCAGTTAGCGTTTTTGTTAAAGAACTTTTTAACGTTACAAGTTCTTTTTTGTCATCTTTTTGAGCAGTGAGAATTTCGTTGTTTGCTGTCACTAAGGTATTAACGGCTAAAACTTTTGAAACAGCATCAGAAAGTGATTCTGCGCTAAGTAAAACAGTCAGAACAGATTCTTGTTCGTGATTTGTTTGAGTGACTCTTGCTTGAGCTTTAAGTTGTTCACTTCTTTTTTCTATTTTTGTTTCTAGATTACTAATTTCAGTATTTAGTCGATTCATTTCTTTTTCTTGTTTCTGTTTTTCAGAAAGAACGGTTTGATATTCCTTTTCGATTGTTGCAATTTCTTCTTCGAGTGTTGCTAAGTATTCTTTTGCATCTTTTTCAGTCTTAATGATTGCTTCTATTTTTTTCGTTTGATTATCTATTTTCTGATCAATATTTTCTGCGACCACGTTCATAGGTGTTGCATATACTAATAAAATAAATGAAAGTGTTGCTATTAATTTTTTCTTCAAGTGATGACCCTCGCTTTTTATGTGGTAAAAGTTAAGTTATACAATTTTTGGGTAAGTAATCTTCAATTAGACAAGGTAAAGTATACCATAGTCTTTAATGAATAGACCGATTTAACCATACAGATTAATATAAAAGTCTAAATTTTAAAATCTAGAAATAAATCTATCATCTAACTGTAATATATGATACTTACTTTTAATAAGGTTTATGTGTATAAGAACTATCCACAACGGTTTTAGTATAAGCGGTATTCATCATGAATTTGATCTAGTAAGCAAAGTAATTCCTTTTTTGCATATGTGTATTTTTTCTTTATTGTTTGTTCTGACAATTGTTTGCCATGTGGCTGTTTTTTAGTTAGTTCATTGTAATTAACCACGTTTGATGCCGCTTTGGTTTTGTAGGAGATATTATCGGTCAGTATGTCAGATAAAAGAGTAAATAATTGAGATATTGCTGGGAAATTCTCAAGCGTTTCTACACATGTTAATAAATCAAATGTCAGCAATAAAATCTCTGCATTTAGTTCTTTGTTGTTTGAATTTTTTAATAATTTTTCAATTCTGGGTAAAAAATCTGCTCTGTATCGGTTGTTTTTTTCAATACTATATGTTGTTGACTCTTCAGCAATAATTGAAGTTTGGTGCTCATCAATTTCTGATTGATAGCTTGTTTCAAATAGCTCTGGAAATAGTTCCATTGCGACAGTCAAAATTTTTAAATCTTGTGAATAGGTAATTTTTTTCTTTTTCAAGGTGGTGACTAGCTGATTAAGTTGTTCTTTTTCTAAAGTCTTTTTTAGATTCGCTCCAGCTAAAAGATGTTCAACGTAGTCCTTAAAATCACCATAACGAATCCATTCAACGGTTGTATTACCGAGAATGGCTAGTTTTTCTAGACGGTCTTGGTTAGGTAAGTTGTTTCCTTTTTCCCAATTGTTTACAGTGCTAGCACTCGAATTACCCACTATTTTTGAAAAACGTGCCATCGAATAGTTGTGCAGTTTTCTAATTTCTTTGATTCGTTTGCCAGCTGCGATTAAATCAATATCCAAATTTATACCTCCTAAAACTCTTTCTTCTACTATATCATTTTATTAATAATAGGTGTACCGTTTTTTTTTCATTTTGTTCTTGTTTTTACTTCTGTGTAATGTTATAGTTTTTATACCGAAATATATTCAATTTCTCTGGTTTGGTTAATTGTAAATCGTACTATAAAAGTTAATGTATACAATTTTAAAAACAATGAAAGAGGTTAATTTTTCTATCTTATTTTTTAAATTAAGTATACCATAATTTATTCATTCTTTTAAAGGAGGAACAAAAAAATGAGAAAAATTAGTAAAATAGAGGAACAAAAAAATCATCTGCTATATCAATTTTTAGAAAAGTTAAATAAAGAAATTCCATGTCAAGAGAGCAAGCAAAAGATAGAAGAGTGCTGTGTTCAGCAATATAAGTTATTGGTAAATATGTCTTTCAGTGCAAATATTTTATACAAAGGACTAGATTACGCGAGTCAGTTGTATACACATATCGCTAACATTGAATATGCCCGATTATCTAAACTAATCATAAAACAAAATTTTGATAAACAACGAACAGAAGATATACTAAAAAGGTTGAAAAAAGCGAAAAAAGAGCTACTTCTATATTCTCCAATAGCAAAAGAATCTAAAGGGATGGACATTTTTTATGGATTTACTGGTGGAAATAGAAAAAAATATAAAGCAAATCGGAATGCAATAAGTCAAATGTATGTCGAAATAAAATTGGAATCTGAGAAAAACGTATATCGATACATTAGAGATACCTATGCAAGAAAGATTCAAAAAATAAAAGAGAAGAGGGAATATGCACGTTGGTTGATAAAGAGCTATACATGGCGTTAACTTATCCTCTCATAAGTAAGATACGCATAATGCTATATTTTTCATTTATAAAACAGGACTAATGTGTTTGAGCATGTAATATCATTTTTTGTAAAGAAGCCTTTTTTCATTCTTTAATCAAAGATAAACATAGGGGATTTTTGGATTTACTATGTAAATTGTGCTGAGAGTCTTTGCATCGGAAGTGATGAAGGGAAGGTGCTTATCTATGGAAACCATGCAGTTGTTGTGCAATATCGGCTGTGTTTCATAGTAATTTCATCTTATTTTCAAAGAAGCTACTTTCGTTTCGCCGTTCATTTGTGTCTTCTTTTTGTGAGACAGCATAACATTAAGTACAGGAATTTTAATGATTCAAATGTCCATTTTACCCCTAAAAAAATAAATAATAATGAAAAACAATGAATTTTGCGTATATTCTTTATGTTCATTGTTTTTTTTGTTGAACTTTCGATAATCAGATAGAGGGATTAAGTTTGTGGGAAGTTTGCTTGGAATGATGATATTTATTAAAAATGGGGGTTACGTGATGGAGTATACAAAAATTCTTGACTTTGAATCAAAAAAATTACTTGAACTTTTTACATTGTTAAAATCTACGAATAAGGAATGCTCATTAGAAAAGCTTTCAAAAGAGCTTGCAGTTCATCCAAAAACGATTTTGAGATACTTAAAAAAACTTCAAAGGTTATTTAAGCGCTATTATTTAAATAACCAATTGACTATTCGCACTAGAATGGGAAGTAAAATTTATTTAGAAAGAGAGAACGATTTATGTATAGAGAATTTTCGCACATACTATTTAAATAGCTTACCTGAAATTATATTTTTAAAATCGATTATTGAAGGTACGGAATTTGAAACCCATGCGTTTATAAAGGAGATTCAGATTAGCGATTCTAGCTTGCGAAGACGAGTGAAAAAGGTTAGTTCATGGCTGAATGATATAGGGCTTCAAGTAAAAAGAGGATCACATGAACTGGTTGGTGAAGAAATGCAAGTTCGAGCGTTTGTTTACGATTTTTACTGGTTTGTCTATCAAGGAACAGCCACATCCTTTTTATGCCAACAAAAAAAGAAAATAAATAGAATAGTTGCTCGCTTAATCCATTTTTTCCAAATTCAAATCAATGATCTTCAAAAGGAGTCGTTTTCTTTGTTCATTGAAATAGCTGTTTGGCGGTATAAAAAAAGGAATACCATAAAGTTAAAAGAAGATTGGCATCAATACTTAAAAAATAGTTCTTTATATTCTCAATTTGTTGAAACAATGAAAGATACTGAAGTCCTTGAAGTGTTGAGTTTGGACGAGTTATCCTATTTATATTTACTTATACAGGCAAAATTTTTACCCTATTTTAGTTTAAACCTGCAAATTTATCTCATTCAAGAGCACTACTTAAAGAAAACAACGTGTTATAAAAACACATTAATAGTTACTAATAAATTCAAACAGGTGTTTTGGGAAAAAGAATTTGATTACTCTAAAGAAACGATAGTCGCTTTTTTAGGGTTTCACCTATATTATGAATTATTTTCAGGTTCCTATTTTGAAAGGATTCAATCCATTGAATTTTTGAAGAAGAAATACCCTAGATTCACAGCAAAATTTGAAGTTGGGGTGAATGAATTAGTGGAAAAAAATTTGACGCACCAACTAATACCTAAGGAAATAGTATTCTACCGCTTTTTTACAATTATGAGTTCATTGATTTCCCCTGTATATAACGAAAAAAAGATATTTATTTGTGTAATGACGGACTTTACTATTGAAAAGGAAAAAGAACTTGGGCAAAGAATTATTAGTTTTTTTCAAAATAAAAGAAATATAGCAGTTGTTTATGCCCGAACGACCGCATCAATTTCATATGCAGATATTATTCTGACAACCGTTTTTTATCAAATGCTAAGTCAAAAAAGTGCCCAAATTGTTATTCTCATAGAGCCTTACTTTTCTGACGACATTTTTTTTCAAATTGAAAATAACATAAAAAGTGCAGGTTTGTGAGCCCTTTCATGAAAGTGTGGTAAAATAAATAAGAATTACAATTTTAGGAGGTCTTCTAATGAAACAGATTCAATTGGGAACAAGCGAATTACAAGTGGCATCAGTCATTTTAGGGTGTATGAGAATAAATAGCGCCGAAAATCCTACAAAAGTCATTGAAACTGCATATGAAAACGGCATTGATTTTTTTGACCATGCAGATATTTATGGCGGAGGAGAATGTGAAACCATTTTTGGAAAGGCATTAAAAGAAACGTCTATCAAAAGAGAACAAATTATCATTCAAACGAAATGTGGTATTCGCAAAGGGATGTTTGATTTTTCTAAAGAACATATTATTGCTTCTGTTGAAGAGAGTTTAAAGCGATTAGGTGTAGATTATGTAGACACGCTATTGCTTCATCGACCAGATACATTAGTTGAACCAGAAGAAGTAGCCACAGCTTTTGATCAGTTGGAAACACAAGGCAAGGTGAAGTATTTCGGAGTTAGCAATCAAAAACCAATGCAAATTGAGTTGCTGAAAAAGTCAGTCGAACAGCCTTTAGTAGCAAACCAATTACAATTTGGCATTAAACATACTGGAATGATCGATCAAGGGATTCACGTAAATATGACTGATGAAGTTAGTAATGATCGAGATGGTAGTATTTTAGAGTATTCGCGTTTAAATCAAATGACCATTCAAGCGTGGTCACCTTATCAATATGGTTTTTTTGAAGGTGTTTTTATTGGAAATAAGCAATTTTCTGATTTAAATGCTGTTTTAGATAGAATTGCTGAAAAACATAATAGTACTGCAACAGGATTAGCGACAGCTTGGATTTTAAGACATCCTGCCAACATGCAAGTAATTGCAGGAACAATGAATCAAGAACGGATTAAAGAGATATCTGCTGCCTCTGATATTGTATTAAGTCGAGAGGATTGGTATGAGATTTATCGAGCAGCTGGAAATATTCTACCTTAATTTACAAAAATGAATCGTTTTTTTCACATATTATTCATAAAGGATTTGTAATATAAACCTATAGAAAAATTCATTTGTGTGTGAATTCCTAATAGAAAAGAGACTCTTCTTAGTGTGTGGAAAAGTCTCTTTATGTGTTTAAATGATTGAACCTAAGTTTTTGAGAAGGAATTTTTTTGCATTAAAAATTTACATTTTAGGAAACGTTCGTTCATATTTTTTTCACATATTCCTTGTATTATAAATACATAGAATAATAACAGTTAATTATTTCATTTTGTGTGAACTCCTAATTAACCCACTCTGAGTGTGCAGAGTGGGTTTTTCTTTGTTTGTAATTAACTTTACGAACTTTAGTTCCTTCCTACTGCAAAGTTGACAGTTTTTTGTTAAAATGAAGAGGAAACCAGTTTGGTGAAGATAAGGAGAAAAAGAATGACAAAAAACAAGTTATTATTAGTTGATGGGAATAGTGTGGCGTTTAGAGCCTTTTTTGCTTTACATAATTCCTTGGAGCGTTTTAAAAATAAAAATGGGCTGCATACCAATGCAATCTATGCCTTTAACAATATGTTTGAAAATGTTATGACAAAAGAAAATCCGACGCATGTTTTGGTAGCCTTTGATGCAGGTAAAACAACTTTTAGAACAGAGTTTTACCCAGAGTACAAAGCGGGCCGCTCAAAAACGCCTGGTGAATTTAAAGAACAAATGCCTTATATTCGTGAATTATTAACTGGTTTAGGTGTGAAATACTATGAATTAGATAATTATGAAGCGGATGATATTATTGGAACATTGGCTACTAAAGTTCCTAAAGATGAGTTCGATGTGGTTGTATTGTCTGGGGATCGCGATTTGACTCAATTGGCAACTGATTCGGTTAAAGTGGATATTACCATCAAAGGTGTTAGTGACATAGAATCTTATACACCAGCGTTTGTGGCTGAAAAATATGATGGACTAACGCCTAATCAAATCATTGATATGAAAGGTTTAGCTGGAGATACGTCCGATAATATTCCCGGTGTAACGAAAATCGGTGAAAAGACTGCGATCAAATTATTGAAAGAATATGGCTCGGTCGAGGGTGTCTACGAAAACATCGATAACATGAAGCAAAGCAAAATGAAGGAAAATCTAATCAATGATAAAGAACAAGCCTTTATGTCGAAACGTTTAGCAACAATCAATGTAGATTCTCCAGTGAAAGTTAATATTGAAGATCTGAAATACGAAGGGAAAGATTTAGAAAAATTGATTCCATTTTATAAAGAAATGGATTTTAAGCAATTCTTGAGTAAACTAAACGTTGAAGAAGAATCTGTTGAATTAGAAGATGTTCATTTTGATGTAGTCGATACATTTACAGAAGAGATGTTTTCTGATGATATGGCGTTATATGTTGAAATGCTAGAAGATAATTATCATACCTCTCCAATCGTTGGTGTTGCATGGGGAACAAAGAAAAAAATCTATACAACGAATAGTTTGGAATTATTTGAAAGTCAACCCTTTGTAGACTGGGTGAAGTCAGATAACTATAAGAAAAAAGTGTATGATGCAAAACGCACATATGTCTCGCTTAATCGCTATGTTGGTAAGCCTGAAGGGATCACATTCGACGTTTTATTAGCTGCTTATTTATTAGATACAAATGATAATAGTGCAGATATTGAAGGTGTGGCCCAACATTACGGCTACACAGATATTCATTCGGATGAAACCGTCTATGGAAAAGGCGCCAAAAAAGGCTTGCCAGAAGATGATGAAGCATTTTTCAACCATCTTGCGCGAAAAGTCAAAGCGATTCATTTTCTTTCAGAAAAACTTGATGCGGAACTTGTGGAAAAAAATCAAGCTGATTTATTCTATAAAATGGAATTGCCACTTTCAAAAATATTAGGAGATATGGAAATTACTGGAATTCGGGTAGATGCCAACCGATTGAAAGAAATGCGTATTGAATTTTCAGATCGTCTTCAAGAAATCGAACAAAAAATTTACGCTGAAGCAGGAGAAGAATTCAATTTAAATTCACCAAAACAATTGGGTGTGATTTTGTTTGAGAAAATGGGTTTACCTGTGATTAAAAAGACAAAGACTGGTTATTCAACGGCAGTGGATGTATTAGAACAATTAAAAGAACAAGCACCGATCGTTGAAGATATTCTAGTTTATCGTCAAATTGCCAAAATCCAGTCAACCTATGTTGAAGGGTTGTTAAAAGTGATTCAACCAGATGACAAGATTCACACACGGTACGTTCAAACCTTGACACAAACAGGTCGTTTAAGTTCTGTTGATCCCAATTTACAAAATATTCCAATTCGCTTAGATGAAGGTCGGAAAATTCGTCAAGCGTTTGTACCTCGAGAAAAAGATTGGATGATTTTTTCATCTGACTATTCTCAAATCGAGTTACGTGTTCTTGCTCATATTTCTGATGATCAGCATTTAAAAGAAGCGTTTATTGAAGGGCAAGATATTCATTCCAGTACGGCAATGCGAGTATTTGGTATCGAAAAAGCAGAAGATGTGACGCCAAATATGCGTCGTCAAGCCAAAGCAGTAAACTTTGGAATCGTATATGGAATCAGTGATTACGGCTTATCACAAAATCTAGGAATTACTAGAAAACAAGCACAAGAATACATTGATACCTATTTTGAAAAATATCCAGGTGTAAAAAAATATATGGAAGATATCGTTCGTGATGCCAAAGATAAGGGGTTTGTAGAAACGCTGTATAATCGTCGCCGCTATTTGCCAGATATTAATTCCCGCAACTTTAATCTGCGTTCTTTTGCGGAACGAACAGCAATCAATACGCCAATCCAAGGGAGCGCCGCAGATATTTTGAAAATTGCAATGATTAATATGGCTCAACGCTTGAAAGAAGAAAATATGCAGGCGACAATGTTGCTTCAAGTGCACGATGAACTTGTTTTTGAAGCACCAGAATCAGAATTAGACAAATTAAATGCATTAGTCAAAGATGTCATGGAAAATGCGGTTGCCTTACATGTGCCGTTGATTACTGATAGCAGCTGGGGCAAAACATGGTACGAAGCGAAATAGTTCGTTAAAATAATTTGAAAAAGACTGGCTGAAGGAAAGAGTTTTAAATACTTTTCGCTTCAGTCTTTTTCTTCTAAGGAGAGATGAAAAATTGCCTGAATTACCAGAAGTTGAAACAGTCAGAAAAGGGCTAGAACAATTAGTTGTTGGAAAGACAATTAAAGAAGTCACGGTTTTATGGCCGAGAATTATTGAAGCACCAGAATCGGAAATGTTTGCCCAACATTTAATTGGTCAAACCATTGAAAAAATGGAGCGTCGGGGAAAATTTTTAATTTTTAAATTGACAAACTACGATCTGATTTCTCATTTAAGAATGGAAGGAAAATATGAAACCCATGATGTAGAAGATGAGCGTGCCAAACATACTCATGTTATTTTTACTTTTACCGATGAGACTGAGCTGAGGTATCTTGACGTTCGGAAATTTGGTCGAATGGTTTTGGTAGAGAAAAATCAAGGAAATGCATATAAAGGAATCTTAGCATTAGGTCCAGAACCAATCCCTTCAGAATTCAAATTACCTGAATTTCGGAAAGGATTAAAAAAGCATCATAAAGCAATTAAGCCCTTGTTGTTAGACCAACGTTTAGTAACGGGGTTAGGAAATATTTATGTAGATGAAGCTTTATGGGAAGCGAAAATCCATCCAGAACAACCGGCAGATACATTAAAACCTAAGGAAGTAGAACGGTTATATTATGCCATTATTGATGTATTAGGACGCGCTGTAGAAGCGGGAGGTACGACTATTCGTAGTTATCTAAATGCATTAGGAGAAGCAGGAACCTTCCAAATTTCTTTAAATGTCTATGGGCAAAAAGACAAGCCATGTCCACGATGTGCCACACCTATTAAAAAAATTAAAGTTGCTCAACGTGGTACACATTTTTGTCCTAAATGTCAAACCTTGAAAGTGAGGAACTGATTTATGGGAATGATCCTTGGATTAACTGGAGGTATTGCTACTGGGAAAAGTACAGTTATAGCTATTTTTAAAGAGTTTGGTTTTCCAATTGTAGATGCTGATATTATCGCTAGGGAAATAGTTGAACCAAATTCAAAAGGACTGGAAGCGATTATTGAAAATTTTGGTTCAACGATGATTCAATCCGATGGTTATTTAGATCGTAAAAAGCTAGGGAGTCTAGTATTTTCTGATGAGCTGAAAAGAAAAAAGTTAAATGAAATACTTTCTCCTTTTTTAAGAGAAGAAATCACTCGACAAGTTGAGGTGAAAAAGAAACAAGCAGCGTTGGTGATTGTAGATATTCCTTTGTTATATGAAGGCGGGTATGATCTAATGGTTGATCAAGTGGCCGTAGTTTATACGCCTGAGGTAATTCAATTGCCGCGATTGATGAAACGAGATGGATTGTCAGAAAATGAAGCTAAAAAAAGAATCAATAGCCAATTATCAATTGAAGAGAAGAAAAAAAAAGCTGATATTATCTTTGATAATCAAGGGAGTCAAGAGAACTTACGCCAGCAAGTAATTGACTGGTTGAAGCAAAAAAAGTTTATAAAATAAACAGACTATTCTACTTCCATGTGACTGGGATATGACTCACAGAGTTATGGCCCAGTCCCTTGTTTTTTTATAGATATATTCCTTTTAATGGTGATGATTCAGTCAAAGGAGTTATAGCAATTAAAAGTTATGATTCATTTCATTAACAAGTAATATCTAATGTCTGGTTTCTTAATCATTTCATGTTATAATATGGATAGTTGATTAAAATAAAAATAATAAAACGAGGTGAACACTATGCGTTGTCCAAGATGTCATCATAATAATTCACGAGTCATTGACAGTCGCCAAGCCGATGATAGTCGCGCAATTCGTCGTCGTAGAGAATGCGAAAATTGCAATTATCGCTTTACAACATTTGAACGAATTGAAGCAGCACCGTTATTGGTAATAAAGAAAAATGGAGACAGAGAAGAATTTAATAGAGAAAAAATATTACGTGGGCTTATTCGCTCTGCTGAAAAACGTCCAGTTGCGATGGAACAAATGGAACAAATCGTTGATAATGTTGAAAACCGCGTACGCAGTTTAGGCGAAAATGAAGTTTCAACAACTTTAGTTGGTGAATATGTAATGGAAGATTTAGTTAATTTGGATGAAATTGCTTATATTCGATTTGCTAGTGTCTACCGTCAGTTTAAAGATATGAGTGTGTTTTTAAAAGAATTGCAAGGTATCGTAGACAAAGCGAAATCATCAACTAATGAATAAGGAGGTCTTTTTCCTTGGAAAACAATTGGAAAGACGTCCATCCTAAAAGTCTTTTTCAAGTAGCTATTTCGTCACCTTTGTCAGATAAAGAACAAGAAATATTGACACTTTTATACCAACCGATTATTGGCTCAGAAGCGTTTAGCTTATATTTGACTTTACTATCAGAAGTTGACGAGAAAGGTCTTAGCGATTCCTTGTTTCATGCGGACTTGATAACCATGATGGATAAGAGTATCAAACAGATTGAAGCGGCCAGAATTAAACTTGAAGGGATTGGCTTACTATCAACCTTTGTTCAAAAGGATTCTGAGCTTGGGACCCGATTTTTATACCGGTTAAATCATCCTGAATCTGTTGAACGTTTTTTCAAAGATGAAGTACTGACATTAACGCTTTTGAACAGTGTAGGACAAAGAAAGTTAGATAAATTGTTTGACCGATTGAAGCCCAAATTCATTAATTTAACAGGTTTTGAAGAAGTTTCTGCTGGATTTAAAGATGCATATGTATTCAAAGAAGAGCAAATTATTTCTCAAAGTGAACAGTTAAGTAGAATAGAGGAATCTTTCAAGGAAACACGACCAGTTCAAAAGTTAAGTGCAGTCAGTGAAGGTTTTGATTGGGCATATTTTATTCAAGGAATCGAAAAAATTGGCATTCAACTGCCAGATAATGCTGCTGGATTTAAAGAAGAAGTGTTCATTTTTCATAATTTATTTGGAATAACAGAATTAGACATGGTTGATTTCTGTTCAAAATCATTTGATTATTACACGAGTAAGATTGATGTAAAAGAGTTTGAAAGAACGATTTATCGAACCTATGACCCAGATAAAAAACAAAAACGAAGCGAGTTTCAAAAAAATGAATCGGTGGATTTATCTTCGGAAGATCAGCAAACCTATCGCTATAACTCATTAAAAATGAATGGATTTTCAACGCAAGATATTCAGATGATTATGGATAGTGAAAATAATTTCCCATTAAATTACTTAGAAGCGTTGAAAAATGGACGTGGTGGGTATACGACCCCTCAAGAGCGTTCTTTAGTCAAATATTTAGTGAGTAAATCCGGCTTACCAAATAGTGTGATCAATATTTTGATTAATTATGTGTATAATATACAAAAACAGCCTACCCTAAAAGCTGACTATGTTAACCGAATTGCTAATGAATGGGCTCAAAGTGAAATATTATCACCGGAAAAAGCAATTGAACATGTCCGAGAAATAGCCAAAAAAGGCAAAGAGCAAAAACAAACACGGCAACGTTATGGTCAAAATAATCGAGTAATACGTCAAGAGACGCTACCGGATTGGGTAGACAATCCGATTGAAGAAAAGAAACTCTCGCCAGAAAGACAAGCTGAACTGGAAAGAGAACTTCGAGAATTATTAAATGAAGAAGGTGATTAATCATGGAAGATGTGGGAAAAGAAATGTCAAAAATCATTCAAAAAAGAGATATGAACGAAAGATATAATGAGTTAGTGGAAGTGGTCATGAAAGATGCTGATGTACAAGCATTCATTAAAGAACATCGTGACCGATTAACAGATGATGATATCCGAAAAAGCTATTCCAAGTTATATGAATTTGTTCAAGAAAAAAGAAAATATCAATTGAATGATCCAACAATGATTGCACCTGGTTATGAACCTAAGTTAGCTTTAAACTTTCACTATATTGATGTCACGTATATTCCCACTGAAGCATTGATCGCCAAGCAACGGGAAGATGAGATACGCAAGCGAGTGAAAGCTATGGATATGCCAAAAGACGTACGCGAAGCACGGTTGAATAATTTCGATTTAAGTTCCGATGGTCGTGAAGAAGCTTTCGCAAGTGGAATGAAATTTATTAAAGAATATTCCCAAAAACCAAAAGAATTTCATAAAGGTCTTTACTTAAAAGGGACTTTTGGAGTAGGGAAATCTTTTCTATTAGGTGCTATTGCTAATAATTTAGCAGAACGTGGCTTTGTGACGACTATCATTCATTTTCCAACATTTACGGTTGAAATGAAACAGGCGATTGCGAAAGATTTAGTTGGTGAAAAATTGGATGCAGTCAAGAAGTCGCCTATATTGATGATAGATGATTTAGGTGCCGAATCAATGACATCATGGATTCGTGATGATGTACTCAGTGTTATTTTACAATACCGAATGCAAGAACAGTTAGTGACGTTCTTTTCATCTAATCTTGATTTAAAAGAGCTGGAAAAACATCTATCCGTAACGCAACGTGGTGAACAAGAACCGCTAAAAGCTCGTCGAATTATGGAGCGTATTCGCTACCTTGCAAAAGAGATTACTATGTCTGGAAATGATAGAAGAAATGGTTAGAGGATGTAATGAAGTGTAGTAGGTAACAAGAAACACAGCTCGTTTCTTCATTGTGTTTCTTTTCAGTTGGATTAAAAAAGATTGGAACAAAAGCGATTAACTCTGAGAAATAAAAGGAGTTGCTTTTGTTTCAGTGTTCATTTGGTTTTCAGGTGGCTGGGGTATGACTCATAGAGTGATGTTCCAGCCACTTTTAGGAATAGTAAATAATAATAGATAATGATAAATGATGAAACACATCATCAAAATAATGTTGGAGGCGATTTTATGAAAAAAATAGCAACGCCTATGTTAACATTCCTTCTATTGATTTCTTTAGGAGCGTGCACAGAAAATCAAAAAGAATCATCAAAAGGAAGTGAAGAAACGTCAATGAGTAGCCAAAACGATCAAGCAACGGATGACACATTTACTAGCAAGAAAAAAGAGAACGCTCAATCAATATTTACGGCGATTTTAACAGAAGACGCTAAAGAAAATGATACAAAAGATCAATCAATCCGCTTGGTTTTGAAGGAAGTAAAAGCGATTGAAGATCCAGAAAAAATAATTGCTATGATGGAAAATGATGGTGTCATTTTAAATGTAGTCAACGAACAATTAGCTGATGGAATCAACTATGAAAACTTAAAAAAAGGAGACAATATCCGATGTACATTAGTTGGATTACCCGCAATGACCAGATCAATACCTCCACAAATTGCTGGAAATTCAGTAATTAAAGTTGAAAAAATTTAAAACCTAAGCTCGTCTTAAAACGTGTTTTCCCTGTTTTAGTGGGTGAACGGACACTAATCTTTGCTAAAAAATAAATAAGTTGTATCATAAAAATAAGCAGAGAATATTCGCCAAAATGAGCAGTTTTCATTTGACCTTTATTGACCAATTGACTATAATTGATTTATAAGGTCAAAATTAATCAGACTTTAGTCCTTAGTAAAATAGTACAAAAGACGGAATTTTTTTTTAAAGATAAACAGTACTATTGAATTAGCTTAACTAGCTTTATGAGCTAGCCTTTTAGAAAAAAGATAAAATAGATTGTGGCAGAAGACACCGCTCTCCTATTTTTCTGCGAAGGCTAAGCAAGCTCGTTATACGTTTAAATTTAGGAGGTAATTCTATGAATATCGAGAAAATGACAACAACATTACAAGAAGCAATTGCTCAGGCGCAACAAATCGCTGTTACTCGTCATCATCAGGAAATCGATATTGCTCATTTATGGAAGATTTTTTTACAACCCAATCACTTTGGGCGTAATTTTTATACAGATGCAGGGGTAGATGTCGAATCCTTTGAACATGAAATTGATAAAGCAATTGATGAATACCCCAGTGTACAAGGTGGAAATGTTCAATATGGACAAAGCATGAGTCAAAATCTATTTAATTTATTGGGTGAAGCGGACAAATTAAGAGTAACGTTCCAAGATGAGTTTTTATCAACGGAAATTGTGATTTTAGCATTGATGAAGTTGAAAAATTATCGTTTAACAAAGTATTTAACAAATCAGGGAATCACAGAAAAAGAGCTACGTAAAAATATTGAAGATATTAGAGGGGGAGATCGTGTGACTTCTCAAAATCAAGAAGAACAATACAAAGCATTAGAAAAATACGGCGTAGATTTGGTGCAACAAGTTAAAAGCGGTAAGCAAGATCCGATTATCGGTCGTGATGAAGAAATTCGTGATGTAATTCGAATTCTTTCGCGTAAAACAAAAAACAATCCCGTTTTGATTGGTGAACCAGGTGTTGGTAAAACAGCGATTGTCGAAGGGTTAGCGCAACGGATTGTCCGTAAAGATGTGCCTGAAAACTTAAAAGATAAAACAATTTTCTCATTAGACATGGGAGCATTGATTGCTGGAGCGAAATTCCGTGGTGAATTTGAAGAACGTCTAAAAGCGGTTTTAAAAGAAGTGAAAAAAAGTGAAGGTCGTATCATCTTATTTATTGATGAAATCCATAATATTGTTGGCGCAGGAAAAACAGAAGGCAGTATGGATGCTGGAAACTTGTTAAAACCAATGTTAGCTCGTGGTGAATTACACTTAATTGGTGCAACAACATTAGATGAATATCGCCAATATATGGAAAAAGACAAAGCATTAGAACGTCGTTTCCAAAAAGTCTTAGTGAAAGAGCCAACTGTAGAAGATACCATCAGTATTTTACGTGGGTTGAAAGAACGGTTTGAAATCCATCATAGCGTGAATATCCATGATAATGCGTTAGTTGCTGCTGCAACTTTATCTGATCGTTACATCACGGATCGTTTTTTACCTGACAAAGCGATTGATTTAGTGGATGAAGCAAGTGCAACGATTCGTGTTGAAATGAACTCAATGCCGACAGAATTAGATCAAGTTACACGTCGTTTGATGCAGTTGGAAATCGAAGAAGCGGCATTGAAAAAAGAATCAGATGATGCAAGTAAAAAACGTTTGACTACACTCCAAGAAGAATTGGCAGATCTTCGAGAAGAAGCCAATGCGATGAAAATGCAATGGGAAACAGAAAAAGAAGAAGTCAATGCTGTCAGTACTAAACGTGGAGAAATTGATAAGGCTAAACATGAATTAGAAGATGCAGAAAATAATTATGATTTAGAACGAGCAGCCGTGTTGCGTCATGGGACAATTCCTAAATTAGAAGAAGAATTAAAAGAGCTTGAAGCCAAAAATGCTAAAGATAATGTGAAAATGGTGCAAGAAGCAGTTACTGAAAATGAAATTGCTCAAGTGGTTGGACGTTTAACAGGTATTCCTGTGACCAAACTGGTTGAAGGTGAACGTGAAAAATTAATGAAATTAAACGAAACACTCCATAAACGAGTGATTGGTCAAGATGAAGCAGTCGATGCTGTTAGTGATGCGGTGATTCGTTCCCGTGCAGGCCTGCAAGATCCAAATCGCCCACTTGGTTCCTTCTTGTTTTTAGGACCAACTGGTGTTGGTAAAACAGAATTAGCCAAAGCATTAGCGGAAGATTTGTTTGATTCAGAGGATCATATGGTGCGAATCGACATGAGTGAGTATATGGAAAAACACAGTGTATCACGTCTAGTTGGAGCACCTCCAGGTTATGTTGGTTATGAAGAAGGCGGTCAATTGACTGAAGCAGTTCGTCGTAATCCTTATACAATTGTTTTGTTGGATGAAATCGAAAAAGCCCATCCAGATGTATTCAATATTTTATTACAAGTGCTAGATGATGGTCGCTTGACTGACTCTAAAGGAAGAGTCGTTGATTTTAAAAATACAGTTTTGATTATGACAAGTAATATCGGTTCTCAATTATTGCTTGAAGGGGTTACTTCTGAAGGCGTGATACCAGAAGAGGTTGAAGAACAAGTGATGACGGTTTTACGTGGTCATTTTAAACCGGAATTTTTAAATAGAATTGATGACACTATTTTGTTCACGCCATTAAGCTTAGAAAATGTTAAAGGCATTATTGGCAAAATGACAGCTCAATTATCTAAACGTCTAGAGCATCAAGAAATAGAGTTAGTGATTTCTGATGAAGCGAAAACATGGATTGCTGAAAGCGGCTATGATCCGGCTTATGGTGCTCGTCCATTGAAACGTTTTATTACTAAAGAAGTGGAAACACCTCTAGCAAAAGAAATTGTGTCAGGAAGAGTATTGCCGAAAACAAAAGTAACCATCAGTTTGTTGAATAACCAATTAGTCTTTGAAAATGAATCTATTGAAGAAGAGTAAAAAACAAAGAGGTTAATAAAAAAGCAGTTATGTCTCATTTTTTGAGAGATAGCTGCTTTTTTCTGTAATTTTATATCAAGGAATCATTGAAGTCTATCTATCCCAAACAAGTTGGTGTTCAAGTTCACCTGTTTCATCCACATTTTCTTTAACGAAACGAAAGCCTTGCTTCTGATAAAAGTGTAAAGCTCGTTGATTTTTTACATAAACAGATAAACTTAGTTGTTTATGATCTTTTTTAACTTCGGCTAAAAGTTGTTGACCAATGCCTTGGTTTTGATAGTCTGTGTGTACAAAAAGACCAGCAATATATGTTTCGATCATGCCAAGAAAGGCAACGATTTTTCCATCTTTCATATAAACATAAAGCTCTGCTTGAGGCAGTTGTTCTTTAAGTAATGACTGATTATCCAACCAATAGTTTTTTTCAATGAATGGATGCGCCTCAATTGTTGCTTCTAGCCAAATGTTTAAGAGTCTATCTAGCTCTTCACTGGTTAAGTGTGTTATTTTTTTGATCATGTTAATTATCCTTTCCTAAATAAGTGCTGAAAGAACGATTAATACACTCATCAAGTCACCTCCTAAGTAAATAAAAGCCAGTACTATTTTTTTTCTTTTTTTCTAATTAAGCTAACAATCTCGCGTTTTTCTCTAAAACTACGGATGTTGTGGTTGAACACTTCAGATATAACTAATCCTAATGCAATAGCTCCGGCAATCATAATTGCTTGAACGGACGAATAAATCGCCGTTTCATACTGTCCGATAACTAAATTTCTAACTGCTTGATAAGCTAGTCCACCTGGAACTAAGGGAACCATACCCGGAATATTAAAAATAGTCACTGGCAGTTTTAAGCTTCTCGAAAAAATAAAACTCACAGCAGCCACACTTAAGGCGCCTAATAAAGAACCCAAAGCAGCATTACCGCCAAATTGAATACTTAACCAATAAATCATCCACCCTGAAGCGCCAGATAAACCACAGGCGATGAGCGAACGTTTTGGGACATTTGTTAAGATCGCATACGCAGCGGATGCGAGAAAACTAAATGAAAATTGTACCAAAATATTTAGCATGTATAACAGACCTCCTTGATCTGAAAATGGAATAAGGAAAATACAAAGTGAAAAGGATGATAAATATGTTAACGTGTTTATGATGCCACTTTTATTGAATGAAGCCCATCTCTTCAATAAAACAATTGAAAAACAAAGGCAATGCCAAATCCAATCATACTAGATGTCATCATTGCTTCTGTTCCTCTAGAGACCCCTGAAAGATAATGCCCAGCTAATAAATCTCTTAAAGCGTTAGTAATTTGAACACCAGGTACCAAAGGCATAACACAACCAATAATAATCATGTCTTGATTTGTACCTAAACCGATTTTAGTACTTAAAAGAGCGGCGCAACCGATGAATAATGCGGCCAAAAATTCAGACAAAAATTTTATTCGTAAAATTTTAAGACTAAAATAATAAAGACTATAACCTGAACCACCGATTAGACAAGTTAAAAGAAAGTCTGACCAGACTCCGCCAAATAAAATCATGATTGTCCCACTGACAATTGCGGCGCTGACAAAACGTAACCACAAAGGGAAAAATTTGCGTTCTTGTTCCAAGTCTTTCAATTGTTGTAAAAGCTCCTCTAAGGTGAACTGCCCTGTAACGTACTCTCTGGATAGTTGATTGATTTTTGAAACTTTTTCTAAATTAATTGACCGATTCAATATTTGTACCATGCGGATTGTTGATGTTCCATCTAAGCCAACGAAAAGCCCTGTTTGGGTAACATAACTGACCAAGCGATAATCACCAGATGCTAAAGCAATACGGCTCATCGTATCTTCTACTCTGTACATTTCCGCATCACTTTCCAGCATGATTTTTCCTGCTAATAAACAAGTTTCTAAAACTTTTTCGATATCTATCGTTGTCATTTATTTTCCTCACTTTTTATTCTATCTATAAAACTTAGTATAGTTGAAAGGCGAAAGAAAAAACAGTACGGAATGCTAAAAAGAAACTTTCTTATTGTTCTTATTGAATAAATAACACCCTTAAATTTTTTGAAATAGTCCTCTTTTTTTACATCTTAACGTATAATGAAAGAACGATCGTACTATGAAGTAAGGTAGGGGGAAATAGAGTGATATTACTTGGTTCTTTGGTAAATGGGCTTGCAATTTTGTTAGGTAGTCTATTAGGGGCTGTTTTACGAAATATTTCAGAGCAGATGAAAGATACAGTAACTAAAGGCATTGGTTTAGGAGTGATTGTATTAGGGATTCAGATGTCATTAAAAACGTCCTCTTTTATTGTTGTTTTGATTAGTTTATGTATTGGTGCGATGCTGGGTGAGACTATTGGAATTGAAGAGAGGATGAATCTTTTTGGGTTAATGCTAGAAAAGAAATACGCGAAGCAAAATAGCAATTTTGCGGAAGGGTTTGTTACAGCCTCGTTGATTTTTTTAATCGGCTCAATGGGTATTATTGGTGCGATGGAAAGTGGTGCCGCACTTAATCACCAAACATTATTTACAAAAGCTGTGATGGATGGATTTATGTCTATTATGCTGAGTGCAACGCTTGGCGTTGGCGTGTTGTTTTCTGCTGTTCCAGTCTTTTTGTATCAAGGCATAATTGCTATACTCGCAAGTATGATGATGCATTACATACCTAAAGCGTTACTCGATTCATTAATGAATGAAATCAGTGCAATCGGAGGGTTGATGATTTTAGCTATCGGGTTAAATATCATAGGGATAACTAAAATAAGAGTGTCTAATTATCTTCCAGGACTTATTGTGTTGATAGGACTTATTGTTTGGCAATTTTATTTTTAACGAAAATAGTTTAGTTAGCGTAAAAAAGATGACAGATAGTTGTCATCTTTTTTGTGCTATGCTTTTCATATAAATGATAAGGAGTGGTTAAAGTGATAAAACATCTGACAAAAATGACGATCCAAGGAAAGAAAATACGCACAAATAATCAAAAAATAGAAGAAATCATTCATCTGTGGCATTTGGTTCCGCAGATGGAGCTTAATGGAGATATTTATGCGGTTTATTCAAACTATGAAAGTAACTTCTTAGGAGATTATGATTTATTAATTGGCAATGAAGAGGCAAATGACAATAGTTATTCTGTAATTAACGCAGGGAATTATATACAAATTCCAGTGGAAAAAGCAACGCCAGAAGGTGTCGGTGAAGCATGGCAAGAAATCTGGATGAATAAAGAGCTTGAAGAAAAAAGAACCTATCAAAGTGATTTTGAACATTATCGAAAAGATGGAAAGATTGTTATTTATTTGTCTGTTTAGAAAGATCGAGTTGAAAAATCTTCAGATTATTACGATAAGAGATAGAGCAAAATTGAGTTTTCATTTTGTCTCGCTCTTTTTTTGTTGCTAAAAAACTTTGGAATGAATAATTATTTAGTTATATGAGTATAAATTAATAAAAAACCATTGACTTATCTAAGTGGAACACATATAATGTGAACAATAACTACGAACAAGAATAAAGAAAAAGGCAAGAGGTGAACGGGATGAAAGTTTCTATTATTGGTGTTACAGGCTATAGCGGGCTAGAGCTATTACGATATCTTAGACATCACCCCAAGGTAGAAGTGGTTTCTATCCATAGTCACTCTGTGAATAAAAAATCACTAAAAGAAGTTGCGATACATGTACAGCAGTTGATTTCGTTGTCTTTGGAAGAAATAGATCCAAAGAAAATTATGGAAAAAGTGATCTTGTTTTTTTAGCAACACCTTCTGGTATATCTAAAGAATTAGCCGAGCCATTTATTGAGGAAAATTTTCCGATTATTGATTTATCTGGGGATTTTCGTTTGAAACAACGAGCTGAGTATGCAAAATGGTACGGGGATACTGCCCCACCTGCTGACATTTTAGAAAAATTTGATTACGGATTAGCCGAAGATCGTCAAAATCCTAAGGCAAAGTGGATCGCTAATCCAGGGTGTTATGCGACTGCAACAGAATTATCTTTGGCGCCACTATTAAAGCAAAAGAAAATCATTGTAGATTCTGTAATTGTTGACGCGAAATCAGGTGTTTCTGGAGCGGGTAAGGGATTGTCCCGAAGTACTCACTTTTCTGAAGCCCACGACAATATGATGCTATATAAAATGAATCAACACCAACATATACCAGAAATTATGCAACAATTAAGAACATGGGAACCAAAGATAAAAGCTATTCAATTTTCAACCTCTTTGATTCCTGTTACTAGAGGCATTTTTATTACATCATATGTTAAAATGCAACAGCCTATTTCTGACGAGGAATTGGTTCAAATGTACAAAATACACTATGAGACGAGTCCCTTTATTCGGATTCAAGAAGTTGGTCAGTATCCCGCACTTAAGCAAGTAGTCGGGTCGAATTACTGTGATATTGGGCTTGCCTACAACCCAGAAACGAACATAAGTACAATTGTGACAGTGATTGATAATTTGGGTAAAGGTGCAGCAGGACAGGCTATCCAAAATTTAAATATTTTTGGTGGATTTGACGAACGAACCGGATTAGATCATCTACCAATTTATCCGTAAAAATGATTGATGAAAAACATTCGCTATTGAATCAATAGCAGAGGGAGCGGCATAGATGAAGAATGTAATTGTGATAAAAATGGGCGGCATAGCCAGTGATAATTTAACAAAATCATTTTTTAAACAAATCCATGAATGGCAAAAACAGGGAAAAAAAGTTGTTATTATCCATGGAGGCGGACACTATATCTCTAAGATGATGATGCGTTTGGATGTACCAGTACTGATCCAAGACGGATTACGCGTAACAACAGAAGAAACATTGAACATTGCAAAAATGGTTTTGATTGGACAAGTTCAACCAATGATCACTACTCGTTTTCAACAAGAAAGACTTTCAGTTGTGGGATTAAATGCATCTTGCAGCCAGATTATCACAGGTGAATTCCTAAATGAAAAAGGATTAGGGGCTGTTGGAGAGGTGAAACAAATTGATGCTGAATTGTTGGAGCAATTACTGCAAGCTAAATACATTCCGATTATTGCCCCATTAGGTTTGACTGAATCTGGAGAATGGCTGAATATCAATGCAGATCATGTTGCTTGTAAAGTTGCAGAAGCACTACATGCTGAAAAACTCTATTTACTGACAGATGTTCCAGGGGTGAAGAAGGACAATCAATGGCTAACACAACTTTCTACATTTGAGATTTCAAAATTAAAACAAGCAAAAATCATATCAGGTGGCATGCTACCAAAAGTGGAAAGTGCCGTATCAGCAATCAAAGCTGGCGTCAAAGAAGTCCACATCACAAACAAAATCCAGCATACAGGTACGATGATTACATCAAAGGGGGTTCTGGTATGAGTTACTTGTTTCCAAATTACAAGCGTAAAAATATAGAATTGATATCCGGAACAAAAAATAGATTAGTTGATGAAAATGGGCAGACCTATCTTGATTTTACAAGTGGAATCGGTGTGATGAATTTAGGCTATAATGATGCTGAGCTCAATCACATTTTAGCAGAACAGGCGAATCTTTTATGGCATACACCAAACTTATATGAAAATCACTTACAAGAAAAAGTTGCCCAAAAATTAGCGAATGGGAATGACTATGTTAGTTATTTCTGCAATAGTGGTGCAGAAGCCAATGAAGCTGCAATAAAACTTGCACGCAAGGTGACTGGAAGAAGCAAAATGATCACCTTTACGAATTCTTTTCATGGTCGAACCTATGGAGCGATGAGCGCCACGGGGCAAACGAGCATTCATGAAGGGTTTCAGCCATTAGTTCCAGATTTTGTGCATGTGCCTTTTAATCAAATTCAGCCACTCAGACAAGCAATAGATACTGATACTGCTGCAGTTATGTTAGAATTAATCCAAGGTGAAGGAGGCGTGATTCCAGCAGACTCATCTTGGATTCAATCAGTAGCAGCACTTTGTCAGGAAGTTGGCGCTTTATTGATTGTCGATGAAATTCAAACGGGAATTGGACGAACTGGAACATTTTACGCATACGAACAGTACCAAATTCAGCCGGATATATTTACTTTAGCTAAAGGATTGGGCAATGGCATTCCAGTCGGTGCTATGTTGGGGAAAAAGGAATTTGCAAGTGCTTTTAGTGCCGGAAGTCATGGTTCAACATTTGGTGGAAATAAATTAGCTATGCGGGTTGCAGATCAGGTGGTTACTCGAATCAATCAGCCAGAGTTTTTAAACAATGTTCAACAGCTAAGTGAGCAACTTGTTTCAGGTTTGAAAAAAATAACTAAAAAAAGTTCACTTATTCGAGAGATTCGAGGAAAAGGATTGATGATCGGAATAGAAGTTGTCAATCAAGAGAGCTTGGAGTGGGTAATGGAATTATTAGAGGCTAATGGTTTGCTTGCTTTAAAGGCAGGTCAAACGGTTTTACGATTATTGCCGCCTTTAACACTCTCAAAGGAAGAACTCAATCAAGCGTTAATCATTTTTGAACAAGTCTTCAACCAAGGAGGAAAGCCATGATTAATTCAATGTATGGTAAAAGTATTTTGAACTTAACAGAACTAACAAAAGAAGAGCTTTTAACTATAATCGAACTAGCAATCGCCGTTAAAGCAAAACCAGAAGATTATAAAGGGATATTATCAGGAAAGATATTAGCCATGATTTTTGAAAAAAGTAGTACACGAACCCGCATGTCTTTTGAAGCAGGGATGATTCAACTTGGCGGGCAAGCGATTGTATTGGATGCCCAAAATACTCAAATGGGACGTGGAGAACCTATTAAAGATACAGCAAAAGTGATGTCTAGTTATGTGGATGGTATTATGATTCGAACTTATTCAGATCAGATGGTGGCTGAATTAGCTAAAGAAGCATCGGTTCCTGTTATAAATGGTTTAACAGATGACCATCATCCTTGTCAGATTCTTGCTGATTTTCAAACTATCTATGAAGTAAAAGGTCAATTAGACGGGGTGAAACTTGCTTACGTTGGAGATGGAAATAATATGGCGCACTCTTTTTTGATTGGTGGAAGCTTGCTTGGGATGGATATTGCAGTTGCATCTCCAAAAGTATATGAACCTAAACCTGAATTTATCGAGATTGCCAAAGAAAATGCAAAGAAGAGTGGAAGTAAAATAGATATTTTAAATGATCCTGCTGAAGCTGTAAAAGAAGCAGATGTTTTGGTTACGGATGTTTGGGCGAGTATGGGAGATGAAGCTGAACAACAGGAACGAGAAAAAGTCTTTTCCTCTTTTCAGGTTAATAATCAACTAGCTGTTCAAGCAAAAAAAGACTATCTATTTTTACATTGTTTACCTGCTCATAGAGGAGAAGAAGTCACTGAAGATATTATCGACGGAGCACATTCAGCTATTTATCAAGAAGCAGCTAATCGTCTGCATGCTCAAAAAGCATTGCTGATTAAACTATTGACAGAGTAATAATAGAAAAAAAGATGAAAGTGTTTTATTCAGAAAAAAATCTGAGTAACCCAACTTTCGTCTTATTTTACTTGTTCTTTTTAAATGCATACATTATCCATTGTTTCGAGGAATTTTGAGTGATTGGTATGAAGCCTTGGGTTGACATATACGCTTTAAAATGTTCCGGATGCTTGAATTCGGGTAAAAAATAATCGATTTTTGATGTTTCACAGGCAAATAGCACAATACCTTGTTGTTTTAAGACGTTGTAGATTTCATTTATTGCTTGATCAAAATCGTCCCAATGAAAATGTGTTTGAAAAGCTGTGATAAGGTCGAATGTTTCCGATGGGTAAGGAAGTTCGTGAACATCAATTGTTTCAAACTGAACAGGTTCGTTGATCCATCGCTTTTTTGCTTGAGTTATAGCATCTTTTGAGTGATCAATTCCTGTTACCGATAATGCGTGGGTTTGTTGTAAAAGATATACGCTCGACGCCCCGTTTCCAACGCCTATATCTAAAATATCTTGCCTCTCAGCTAAATGAATACTATTCAAAGACCATCTTACTAAAGGAAGATAAACGCTATTCCATAAGTACATCATCAAATATCCAATAAACCCTGATGGATTTTTCGATTGTTTCATTAGCACTTTAAATAAAAAGACTAATAATACAATAACAAGAGCAGTAATAACGAGAAACATAGAAAACTCCTTTAAAAATAATATTTTATTCTTAAAATTAGTATACAATAAAAAAACAGACCTTGAGGATTTTTTCAACAATTAAACAAATTTAATCTATGTTTATTCTTACTAAAAACGTTCAAATTTGCTTAATTTAAAATGAATTATTAAATTATAGAGGAAATTGTTAAGTTTTGTTTGTAGTTTTGCTTGGTTTTTAGTAGAATGAAACTGTATGAATAGATTAAAAGTGAGGTGTAGATAAATGGGTTTTACAGATGAAACTGTACGTTTTGATTTTGATGACAGTCGCAAGAAGGAAGTAAGTGAGACTCTGGCTACTGTATACAAGGCTTTAGAGGAGAAAGGATATAATCCGATTAATCAGATTGTGGGCTATTTGCTTTCTGGGGACCCGGCCTACATTCCTCGTTATCAAGACGCTCGAAATTTGATTCGTCGTCACGAACGGGATGAAATCATGGAAGAGCTTGTTAAATTTTACTTATCGAATCACGGAATTACTATTCGATGAGAGTAATGGGACTTGACGTTGGCTCAAAGACAGTCGGAATTGCTGTGAGTGATCCGTTTGGCTGGACAGCACAAGGTGTGGAAATTATTCGGATCAATGAAGAGCAAGAAGAGTTTGGTTATGAACGCTTGGCGGAGTTAGTTAAAGAATACGAAGTCACACGTTTTGTTGTCGGCCTACCAAAGAATATGAATAATTCAATTGGTCCAAGAGCAGAAGCTTCCATGGTTTACGGAAAAAAAATAGAAGAGCTGTTCAATATTCCGGTCACGTATCAAGATGAACGTTTGACTACAGTTCAAGCAGAACGGATGCTTGTAGAACAAGCAAACGCATCAAGAGCCAAAAGAAAGAAAGTAATTGATAAAGTAGCTGCTGTCATGATTTTGCAAAATTATTTAGACGGCGCTGGCAATAAAATTTAAGCGACTTGTAAAAACAAGTGACAATAAAAGGAGAGCAAGACAATGGCAGAAGAGCACAATCATGATCATGAAGGACATGAACATATCACTTTAGTTGACGAACAAGGAAATGAAACGTTATACGAAATTTTATTAACAGTGGATGGACAAGAAGAATTCGGTAAAAACTACGTTCTTCTTTATCCAGCTGGTGTTCCAGAAGAAGAAGATGTGGAATTACAAGCCTATGCTTACATCGAAAATGATGAAGGTACAGAAGGCGAATTACAACAAATTGAAACAGATGCTGAATGGGATATGATTGAAGAAGTTTTCAATACATTCATGGCGGAAGAAGAAGAATAGAGCTAAAAAGTGAGCTAAGCCCTTGATACATAAGGACTTAGCTTTTTCTGTTAATTCAGTGAATGCTATTTTGAATGCCATTCGTTAAAAATTTAAGTGTTTTACTAGTTTCTCAACTGTTTTTTTTTGATTATTGCAACATAAACACCTAGAAAAGGAATATCAAATTTATTTAGCTAAAGTGCTATAGACGGTTTACGAATACACACGGATGAATAACTAGTCTACAGCTTGTAGATATTTAATTGATATTTGGATGTCCTGAACCTGTGAAGTCACGCTTATGCAGTGTTTTTTATATTGGGAGATTTATGACTGGATAATGAAAGTTTTTATAGTCTTATGTACTTTATACTAACGTTGTAAGATCTTACAAAAACAAATGTTAGGAGGTAATAACAAATGGCAAAAACAATTGGAGAAGTAAGGAGCTTTCTTGACAGCCTCGTTGGTAAAGTAACTGTTGATAAATCTGATTCTGGGCTAAATGGACAGTGCGTGAGTTTAATTAAGAATTTACTTGAATTTGTTGGCGCACCAAATCCATATGCTGCACGAGGAAATGCAAAAGATATTCCAAACACGTATGTTTCTCAAGGAATTGCAAAAGTTGGCGCTGGCACCCTCAACATAGCTGTTAGCAGAAATGGTGGTGGCGGCTATGGGCACGTATGGGTAAAAATTGGTTCTGATAGCTGGCAAGCAAACTGGAATGGCTTTGCTGTTAAGAAGAATGTTGGGGAAGTCTCTATTACAGATATTTTAAATCTAGACCAATGGATTTCAACCAGTAATACACCAAGTCCTGGAGGGAAAGCAACTACTTTAGGCACTAAAGGTGAAGCATTAATCAAAAAATTTGAAGGATGTAGACTTACAGCTTATGACCTTGGTGATGGAATGATTACCATCGGATGGGGACATGCGGAACCAAAAGGGCAAACAAGTTTAGTTCCAGGGGTAACGACATGGTCTCAAGCTAAAGCAGACGAACAGTTCAAAAAAGATATGGTAGCCTACGTAAATGCAGTGAATAACTATTTTATTCGTTCTTTTAACCAAAATCAGTTCGATGCAATGGCAAGTTTTACCTATAATTGCGGTACTGGAGTCTTTGCAAGAGATAATTGGGATAAGAATGCTTCCGATAGTTATATTACGGAATCAATAGCTAATTATATTAATAAGGGAACACAATTTGAAGAGGGCTTAAGAAGACGTCGTCAAGAGGAAATTAATCTATTTAACACACCAGTAAGTGGTGACGAGGATAATAAGCTAAATACAGAGGAGGAAGAAGAAATGATAAAATTAACAGTTATAGACGGTATCTATAAGGGAACTAAAGGTTTTCTTTACAATGGACGATTTATTGTCGGTGGAAATACAGGTGATTATAATATCATTTACAACAAATTAAAATTGATGGAATCAATAGGGAAGATTAAACCAATTTATGAAGATATTAATAGTACGGAATATGAAAAGCTTATTAATGTTTTTCCATCCTATAGGAATTCAAAATAATTGGTTTTACTTATTTCAGGGATAAGTTGTTATCTTTTATAGTTGGATGACAATTTTGGTTAGATGTACGGATTGTATTTGATAATATATGAAATCTAGGTATAGATTAGTTTTGCTGGAGGTATCGATTTGTTCAATAACAAAGTGTGGGGCATAGATAAAGAGTAAATCTTGAGTAATTGGGAGTTTCCCTCCTTCTTTTTGATTTAATTATCCTATTGGATGTGGTCTAAGGTGTTTAGATTATTTCTAGTCATTTTGAAATGTTACCTGTCTGATAGAGAAGTGATGAAAATTTATGTTTTATAGTAAATACTATATTGATTTATTCTTACTCTTGGTATGATTGAATAAAGAGGAGTGGCTCAATGATGGGAACAGTGTATAGTAATTTGGTTAAGAAAAAATTTGAAAATAAAGTTTAGAAAAAATAATAATGATATGGAACAGAAACAATTAAAATTATTTTAGATAAGCAATCCTTATCAAGGCAGAGAAGAAGCCGAAGTAGTTAAACTTGAAGAAGACGAACAGACGCCTTATATTGAAGTCCCAACTTTTGAAACAGCGATTTCAATTAAAATAGAAGTGTTGCTAAAAATAAACTGGAAATGAAAGAGCGGATACGTGGAAATTTAAAAAGCGAAAATCTTTTTCGTGCAATCAAAAATCATGGCCATTTTAAAGAAGTTCATATTCGAGCAATGCCTACACAGTAAAAAACATATAAACGATTAGTTGAGGTATCAAGAGAGCAGCCTGAGTTTATTAAAAATGATCTATCTGGAACAATCATCGGCTTTTTCACTCCCAAGTTATTTCAAGAGGAGAGCTACTGATTTTCACTTACATTTTATTGACGATTAACATTCATTTGGTGGACATTTGCTGGATTTTGTCATGGAATCAGGTGTTTTAGCTATCGAACCTATGGATTCATCGTTGTATCATGTCCCATAAAATGATGAAAGGTTTATTCATACAGCGATTGATTATGCAGAATTAGACAAAGAAATACAGGAAGCTGAGTAAAAAATACCTAAGTCAACGAGAAAACTGACTTAGGTGTTTTTTTATAATTTAGCAGCGATTTTTTTAGCTTTTTCAGTATTGGCAAAATGAAGTTTTACATATTTGCTCAACAGTTCCATTCCGCCTTTCGCTAAAACTTTAGCGGCAACTTTATCAGAAGTTGTTCCTGCGCCAGAAGGGACTTTCATTCCCAATTCGAGCGATTCTTTATCAAGTTCTTCTAGAAATGCAGCGCGACTGACAATAGATGCGGCAGCAACGGCTACGTGATACTGTTCGCCTTTGGTAATGAAATAGAGTTTTTCATTTACTTGATTTTTTTCACTTCTTACATATTTTCTATAATTGCCTTCTGGTGTAAATTGATCAATTAAAATTGCTTCAGGTTTTGTTGGCGCAATTTCATTCAATAATAGATGGATCGCTTGATTATGCAGAGCAACTTTCATATGAACGGCATTGTATTTTGGTTGAATCGCATTGTATTTTTCTGGTTCTACAATCAATAGTTTATGAGGAATCAGTTCTTTAATAACGCTTGAGAGTTGGATGATCTGAGGATCAGTTAGTTCTTTGGAATCCTTAACACCAAGTGCTTTAAGTTTGGCTACCATAGCTTTGTCTACATAAGCAGCACAAACCGTGACTGGACCAAAATAACTACCGTTCCCAACTTCGTCGCTACCTAAAACGGAAAGTTGACTGAAATTAGCTGGCAGTGGGCTTGTTTTTTTGGTGGAAGTAGTGTTATTTCCTTTAGATTGAATGGAGTTTCCCCATTTAGCAGCAGCAATTTCCGCATCTGGTCCTTGGAACATGACTTTTCCAGAAGAATAGGCTGTAATAGTCGTATTTCCAACTTTTGCAATAAATTCGGTATAGGGAACCTTCTTATTTAAACGATTTTTTTCGTAAAAAGTATGCATTTTTTGCATGATATCTTTTGTGACTTTGATTACTTGGGTTTGTGACATAATGGTACTCCTTTCAAATCTTCTAATCTATAGTAAAACAAAAGAGAGGAAAAGGAAAGGGCGGTTCATGTTTGAAGAGAAATTTCAGGAGATTGGTGCTCTAATAGTGGATAAGATTGAGGTGGTTTAATTGAAACGATCCTTCGGTTTCATTCATAAAAATATAGGTTTTGTTAGATGAGAATGATATACTCGAATTAGGGTTGTGAGAACGTTTGTTATTTTACTTATATCAGATAGTAGATTTACTAAGCTTTTTTTTTAATAAAATTAGCATAAGAGAGCAGTGTTATTGTTAATTTATGGTATATGAACAGTGTTTAATTTACTGTTTTTATATAGGATGTTAAAAGGAGAGGGAAAATGAAAAAAGAAGAAGTAAAAAGAGGTTGGAGAATTATTCTAACAATGCTTTATGGTTTGCTGTCGGCGGCTATTTCATTAGGTATTCCATTGGGGATTGGGCTCGTGATCTTTGGGCGCAGTGGTATGAATGAGACAGTGGTAGATGTGACCAATATGTTGACGGGAATTATAGGAACACCACTGATGATATTATTGACAAAGCGCTATTATCAAAAACACTACTCAACGTCACTCGAGACGTTTGATTTTTTTGAAAGAGGTAGTATAAGAAAAATAGGATTTGGCTTTTTCCTGGGTGTTTTGATGATGATTGTTTTGTTTGGAATAGTATGTTTGTTAGGTGCTAGTGTAGAATATAAAGGCTTCGATATTAAGTGGTTTTCTACCATATCAGGTATTTTAACGTTCATTGGCATGGCTGTAGTTGAAGAATGTATTTTTAGAGGATTGCTGCCAGAAGCATTTTCTACGTTTGGAAACAAGGCAGCACTTATAATTCCAGCTGGTTTATTTGTTGCTATGCACATGGATTTATGGAGTAATCCAGATATATTGAGAATGATTGATTTATTTGTTGTGGGGATTCTTTTTATGACTATTCTTAAGCAGACAAAAAGTTTGGTTTTTGTAAGTGCATTTCATGCAGCGAATAATATTACGGTTATGATTCTTGGAATTGAAATGGATGATGGAATCTTAAAAACAAGCTACAATCAGCAGTTATTCGGATTATCTGCAGATCAACTTTTAGCAATGTGTTCAATTAGCATTAGTCTTGCTGTGATAATCGGTCTTTATTTTAGAAAAAAACATATACGCATTGTTTAGCTATGCAAGTAGAGAATTATTAAAATTGCTAGAAGAATGGTAGTTAGTTTTTCAGAGAAATACGGTGATGAATAAGCTTGGCATCTGTCAGCTGATTAGCCTAAGTTTGAGTTTTTAGAAGAACTGTGTTAAAATGTGGTATAAGTAATGATACTAGTTTGAGTGAGCGGATTTCTGCTCACTCTTTTTAATGGAGTAACATAGAAAAAGCCTGACGAGAAGCTGAGTTGCTCCGCTTTTCAATGATCTAGCTACTTGAACCTGACTTTCGGTAATTAACAGAAAAAAATTGTGATAAAAAGCATCACACTGTTTTTCTTTATAATTACTCAAGTCAAGACGGTTCACTTCGCTTTTCTATGATCTAGCTGCTTGAACCAGCACTTCGGAAAAAAGATAATTATTGCTGTCGGCAAAAAGCACCGAAAACAATAATTCCTATTTTTCTGTCAGTGCTGAACGGTCCACTCCGCTTTTCTAATTAAACTAGTACGTTACATAAATCTCGAAGGAGGCGAAAATTTTGAGTAGTGTTGTGGAAACTGTTACCGAGTTAGTCACGCCAATCTTAGAAAAACAAAATTTTGAACTTGTAGAAGTAGAGTTTGTCAAGGAAGGAAAAAATTGGTTTCTCCGTGTTTTTATTGATAAAGAAAATGGCATCGATATTGAGGAGTGCGCCTTTGTCAGTGAACAACTAAGTGAAAAACTTGATGCTATGAATCCTGATCCGATTCCGCAAGCGTACTTTCTGGAAGTGTCCTCTCCGGGAGCTGAACGTCCGTTGAAGAAAGAAAACGACTATGAACAAGCAGTAGGACAATATATTCATGTGTCACTATATCAAGCAGTTGATGGTGAAAAACAATTTGAAGGTACCTTAAAAACATTGGAAAAAGATCAATTGACCTTGACAGTCAAAATTAAAACAAGAGTCAAAGACTATACATTTGAACGAAAAAATATCGCAAAAGCTCGTTTAGCAATTCAGTTTTAAATAATAAAAACAATCACGGTAGGGGGAACCTGCACCGTACACCTTTCATTTAAATAGTAGGAGGAAATGATAAAAAAATGAGCAAAGAAATGTTAAATGCATTAGATGCATTAGAAGCTGAAAAAGGTATTTCTAAAGAGATTGTGATTGAGGCGTTGGAGGCAGCTTTAGTTTCTGCATACAAAAGACATTACGGGCAAGCCCAAAATGTAGAAGTAGATTTCGATAATAAAAAAGGAAATATCCATGTTTATGCCGTGAAAGAAGTCACAGAAGAAGTGATGGATTCACAACTTGAAGTATCATTAAAAGAAGCAATGGAAGTAAATAAAGCCTACGAACTAGGAGATAAAATCCGTTTTGAAGTTACACCAAAAGATTTTGGTCGTATTGCGGCTCAAACGGCTAAACAAGTGATTTTACAACGTGTTCGTGAAGCTGAAAGAAATATTATTTATAATGAATTTAGCGCGTATGAAAATGATATCATGCAAGGAATCGTTGAAAGACAAGATCGTCGCTATATCTATGTGAATTTAGGTAAAATCGAAGCAGTTTTATCAAAACAAGATCAAATGCCAAATGAATTTTATCAACCGCATGACCGCATTAAAGTATACGTTTCGCGTGTTGAGAATACATCAAAAGGCCCACAAGTTTTTGTTAGCCGTAGTCATCCAGATTTACTGAAGCGATTATTTGAACAAGAAATCCCAGAAGTGTATGATGGCATTGTAGAGATTGTCAGCATTGCTCGTGAAGCAGGAGACCGTTCAAAAGTTTCCGTACGTTCAACTGATTCAAACATTGATCCTGTAGGGACTTGTGTAGGGCCAAAAGGTCAACGTGTACAAGCAATCGTTAACGAATTAAAAGGGGAGAATATGGATATCGTCGAATGGAATGAAGATCCTGCGATTTTCATCAGTAATGCACTGAATCCAGCACAAGTAGTTGATGTTATTTTTGATCCGAATAATAGCAAAGCTTGTACCGTTGTTGTTCCTGACTATCAGTTATCTCTTGCAATTGGTAAAAGAGGTCAAAATGCTCGCTTAGCAGCAAAATTGACTGGCTTTAAAATCGATATCAAGCCTGAATCTGAAATGGAAGAGTACTATGCCCAACAAGCACAACAAGAAACACCAGCAGAAG